>JAHITX010000006.1 GCA_018817425.1 Pseudomonadota bacterium | reverse complement strand
TAATGTCGCTCGTGTTCTTGATAAAGTTTTCGATACCGGCACGCAGAAGATCTTTTCAAAGATCGCGCAAAATGCCATCAACATATTCGATATCGATCCACAGCGGGTTCACTTTGATACCACATCCATCAATGTTTTCGGCGATTACGATGGTTATGAGCATCCGTTTAAAATCGATTACGGATACAGCAAAGATAAGCGGCCGGACCTAAAACAGTTTCTTGTTTCGATGCTCTGCGTGGACCGCAACATCCCTATTATCGGATCTTGTCAGGACGGTAATGCCTCGGACAAAACTTTAGCTTTCTGAAAGATCCGGTCATCGTCAACAGCATATTTTTGAAAAAGCCACAACGAATAGAAGTCCTTGGCCTGGTGCTGCTTATCGCACTACTTATATGGCGGCTAATGGAACGCTGCATGCGAAATTATATTGAAACCACCGGCACACAGATAACAGGCTGGAAAAAGAAACCGACCAAAAGGCCCACTTCTTTTATGATGACCACAAAGTTCCTAAGCATATTGGTAGTTAAGTCCGGTAACCAAAGACAATTAGCACGCCCACTGCGGCCGGTGCAAAAAGAATTTCTACAAGCATTGAATGTAACCTCTGATATCTTCACCACACCTTAAAGTGGGAACGAAAATGATCATTCTTCATTCAAAAAAGGTGTGGAAAGTCCGTCCTGTCATCGGATTCTAAATATATTTGCTCCTCTTAGTTGATATATTCTGGAACTCAAGACGGATCAGCCCCTTCAGAGCGTTTCAGGTTTTTCTGAACTACTTATAATGCGTATGGACTCCGATGAACCAAATTATGAAAACGATCAAAAAGATCCACTTAGGCATAGATCGCATCGGCAAACTGACGCACAAAATAATGAGAATTTCGAAATACAAGTTAAAAGGTTATATTTCGGACTATTTTGCTGGCGGACGGCTTTATGAGACTGTTTTCTATGAGACAGTATGGATTATATACAAGCAGGTTTGTTGCCAAAAGGCAGACTATAATTCGTGTTTGGCATATAAATTCACATCCGAACGAATAGATTTATTTTTCATGCCCTTCTTCTTTCATAAGCTTGCTGTACCAGATTGCAAATTCAAGCATCCCTATGTAGCGTTCATCATCATTAACTATACCCAGGCAAACATCAAGCACTCCTCTGCCATATTCATTACTGTATTGATCGGAGCTTCTGCTTTGTAAAAATTCTCTTACAAGCATTTGAGACGTTCGTTTTGTCTTATCTTTCCTAATGTCAATCGGGTCTTTCGGCAACTCAAACGGATCCCACTTTTCATACCCCTTGTTAACAATGTGTTTTTGTCTTCTAGGGGACATACTTTCAAAAATCGCTTTTTTTCTGAATTCCTCATCACTTAATTCAGACATTTTATCACCTATTCTTCTTTCTTTAAGGAATTGTTTTTATCCGGAACACCTAAAAACTCTTTATCAAATTCAGTCAAAATCGCCATGGATACGGGCATGAGCAATTCTGATAATTTTACATATCTAGTATTTATATGTTTAGCAAGTTCATCCGAAATTTCAAATAACTTATTATGAATTGCCTCCATATTTACTGTAGGATATTTTGCTCCTTCTTTAAAACCTGATTTCCCGCAGGTATGACCAATACCACCTATAGAAAAGGGTATCCCGTATAGTCTGCATGTTATCGGTCTGAATTCATAGAGATCACACTTGTCATTTTCATTTAAAAGTGGGCATCTAATTTTTTTAGTTGCTAAATCTTTTAAAATTTCATCTTCACTTGTTCCTGATTTAAAACTATCGTAAGCTTTCTTTTTTAATTTAAAAACCTCTCTGTCTGCTGTGTTTGCTATGCCTATAAGTTGTTCTCGCTTCCCACTATCAAGATTTTCTTTTATTTTATGATTTATATATAATGCTTCCACCAATGATAAATCAAAGAGAGCATAACAACAATCAGAACAATTTATTTTGCATTTTACGCATTCAGGATGGCTTTCGCTCACTTTATCAAACAGCTCATTTGCTAAAGTAACTATTGTTTCATATTTTTTAAAAAACTTTGTAAATTCTAAACTCACGCTTCACTCCTAAAATTTATTTTATTTTCATAACAGGAAGCAATTGATGCTTATAAATCGCATTTTCTACATATTTTATGTTTGGGACCAAAGATTATAGCTCGCTGTTTTATATTGATACTACCAAAACCGGTTTAGTCACATAATAATTATATTGTGAATATGTTTCATGTGAAACATTATTTGCCTATACAAAATCGGCTGAATATCTGGTTAAGAATATCCATTTTTATACTATTACCAATTACCAGGTTTAATGATTCAATCGCGCCTTTAAGATCTATTGATAATATTTCATACGCTTCTCCTGTTTTCATTCCTTCGCATACAGAGATTATGCTAACCAAACATTTTTCAAGAGCCGTTTTTTGTCTTAAATTAGGAATTATGGCTGAATGACTACAATCTATATTCTTAATAGCAGTTTCTTTAACAGTTTCTTTTAAAAATTCAACACCTGTATTGAATAATGAAGATACCCTTACACAAGGAAATGATTTTAACTCCTCATTTATTTCTACCAAGATACCTTCTTGTAATAAATCAATTTTATTAAAAACAACAACAAGTTGCTTCTTGTTAATAATTTCAAACAATTTTTTGTCTTCTTCTGTAAAAGGATTTTTTGCATCTATAACAAACAATATAATATCAGCATTTTTTATCTGTTCTTTAGCTTTTTGTATCCCTATTGATTCAATAGGATCTTTAGTATTATGCAAGCCGGCTGTATCAGAAATTATAGCTGTAAATCCGGAAATCATAATGGTTTCTTCAATTATATCTCTTGTTGTTCCAGGTATAGAAGTAACAATTGCACGGTCTTTTTTTAGAAGCCTGTTCATTAGACTAGATTTGCCAACGTTAGGCCTTCCAGCGATCACCAGCTTCAAACCCTCTCTTAAAACATGTCCTTCATCATATCCTGATATCAACTCGTTTAATTTATTTATTACATTTTTTTCGATATTTTTAATATCTGTATCAAAACTTAATGATTCCAAATCATCAGGAAAATCTATTCCTGCTTCAACTTTAACAATAATATTGTTTAATACATTTAACATTGTTTCAACACAATTTCTTAAAAGCCCATCCACCTGTGTATTAGCAATTTCAAGGGCTTTTTTGTTTTTTGCATTAATTATATCAATGATAGCTTCAGCATGTGTAAGATCTATTCTACCGTTGATAAACGCTCTTTTAGTAAACTCCCCTGGTTCTGCAAGTCTTGCACCTTTATTAATTACAATATTTAATATTGTCTTAAGCAGAAATATTCCTGAGTGTACGTTTATTTCAACAACATCTTCTCCGGTATACGAATGCGGAGCAAGCATGATAGATAAAAGAACTTCATCAAGGGCTTTTTGACTATCAGGATCAATTATGTGGCCATGATAAAGTTTGTGAGATTCATTAAGAATATAATTTTTATTCCTGCCGGATTTTTTAAATATTAACGAGGCTATATATTTGGCATTTTCCCCGGATATTTTAATAATCCCAATCCCGCCACTTCCAGCAGGTGTTGATATAGCAGCAATAGTATCATTATTCATCGATCATCGCTTGCTGATCTTGTATGATTTTCTTTATGGAAGGAAGCATACATGCATAGAGCTTTGCACATGACATATTTAAATAAAGATTTATATAGCGCTGTAGTTATAAACATTGAAACAATTATTATGATCTACTATTTTTCTTTTACGGAACGTTTCTTTTTTGGAAAAATAACAAGTTTTTTAATAAAACCATCTCCAACGCTATGGGTTACAACATTATTATTTTGTTTTAAAGCAAGATGGATCATTCTTCTATCATAAGCATTCATTTGTCCCAAAGACACAGGCTTTCCATTTTCCATTACTTTCTCAGCCATTTTTTCGGCAAGTCTTGTAAGTTTTAGACGTTTTTTATTTAAATATCCTCCAATATCAACCGTAATATTTTGTTTAGCACAATTATTTTTTCTTACTACTTTTTCAATTAAATATTGAATAGCATCTAGTGTTTGTCCACGTTTACCAATAATAACCGCTGGGTTAGAACATTCAATTTCGTAATATACTTCATTTTTTTCGACTTTAACCGATGCTTTGGCATCATCATTTATAATGTTTATAATTCTATTTAATATATCAAGCCCTTTTTCAATATAAAGATTTTCATTTTTTTCATCACATACTATAGAATCTATAGGTTTTTCATCGATAATATTTTTTTCTTTTTTTATTTCTTCTTTGGTTTCTATTTCCACATCGGGAATTGTTACTCTGATTTTTGCTTTTTTTGTTCCAACAAGACCAAATATACCGCTTGAACCATATGAAATAACGTCGTGTTTTAATTTATCTTTTGTTATATTCAGTTCCTTACACGCTTTTTCTATTGCCTTATCGACATTTGGCCCATCAATTTCCATATAATGGGGCATATTACTCCTCCCTATCTAAGCCGTTTTCCGTGAAATGATATGTTGCTGAAGGATTGATAACACATTATTAACAAGCCAATATAATACCAGACCTGCAGAAAAATTTATAAATATTACAGTAAATATAATCGGTAAAAACATCATCATTTTTGCTTGGGCCGGATCTCCGACCGCAGGGGTCATTTTCTGCTGTATAAACATTGTTGCACCCATAATTATTGTCAAAACAGGTATACCGTATGGCGGTTCCATAAATGGAACAGAAAATCCAAAGTGAAAAAGCCTGTCGGGAGCCGCAAGATCTTTTATCCAAAAAACAAAAGGAGCATGTCTTAATTCTATAGTTTCATAAAGCATCCTGTAAAAAGCAAAAAACACTGGCAGCTGAGCTACCATAGGAAGACATCCTCCCATAGGATTAATCTTATACGTTTTATATAAACCCATCAATTCTTCATTCATACGTTTTTTGTCATTGCCATATTTTTCTTTTAGTTCTGCAAGCAATGGTTGAATTTTTTTCATTTCATTCATGGATTTATAACTTTTTGATCCTAAAGGCCAAAACAATACCTTAAACAATACTGTAAGAATAATTATAACAACACCGTAGTTTGGTATAACACCATATAAAAAATTCATTGCATATAAAACCGGTTTTGCAAGAAAATCAAACCATCCAAAATTAACAGCTTTACTTAAATCATAACCAAGAGTTCCAAGAAGCTTTAAGCTTTTCGGTCCAAAAAAAAGATTAAAATCAATTTGTTCCTGAACGCCTGGGCGGATTTCTTTTTCAGGAAGTAAATATTGCGCCTCATAATGACCTTTCTCCTTATCTTTCATATACAGCCGCATAGTTGCTTCCATAGGTGTAATTGGAATAACAGCTGACATAAAATAGCGATCCTGCGCAGAAACCCATTTTATAGTTCCAGGATAATTATTTTTATCTTCAATGTTTTTGAGTTTTATTTGTTCAAGACTACCATTAATTAATGCAGTTGGACCTTCAAAGCTATTTGTATTTTTAACCCCTGCATCATAGCTTTCCAGAGAAATAAAAAGTTTATCTTTTATTAATTCTGAAGATTGATTTATAATATTTACTTTTAATCCGACTAAATATGTATCTGCTGAAAACTGATATTTTTTCTCAATAATAATACCTTCAGGAGATTTCCAGTAAAATTTTATTTCTTTACTTCCCTGATCTAACACTATATTTTCAAAACCTATATCTGAAATATAATTAGCATTTTCAATACCTGCCACGCTTTTTCCATCAAACCCGACTATAACAGTCCCGTTTTTTATATCTTTTGATATTAATTCCTTATTTGGAGAATCAACGTCAATAGTCTCATTATATTTTAACAATTTAAAACTTGTAATTGCCGCATTTTTTTCATTTATACTCACCGAATATAAAGGTGTTTTTATATTAATAACTCTCGCAGGTTTCAATTCTTCATAGGCTGGCGTATCAATCTGTAAATATTTTTTATTTGATTTAATAATATTATCAGATGTTGAGGATTCTTTTTCATTTGTTTGTTGTACTTCAACGATTTCTGCGACAGGTTTTATGTCTTTTGTATCATCATAAAAATGATTCCAAACTAAAAAGACAACAAATGAAAGTGCCACTGCAATTATAAAACGAGACTGTTCCATTAAAACCTCCCTGTTACCGTATGGAACCTATGTTTATATGAATTTCTACAAATATTATTACATATCTGCAAAAACATGAGATATTTTTTAATTTTTACCATCAGGGAATAAAACATGGTTGAAGGATGTTCGTGCATGATATTACAAAGAGGTCTATCCACTTCATGTAATGTTCTTTTTTGGTACCGGATCAATTCCGCCCGAATTATAAGGATGACATCTAAATATTCGCTTAACAGATAGAAAGCTTCCTTTAATTAAACCATGCTCCTGTATGGCAATAAAAGTATATTCTGAACAAGTTGGATAAAAGCGACAAGCTGGTCCGATAAAAGGAGAGATAACTGTCTGATAAAATCGTATTGAAAAAAGAACTATTTTCTTAATTATCAAAACCTTCCTCTATTTTCTTAAATATTTCATGTAAAGATAAAAACATTTTTTCTGAAGATATGTATACCGATTCTTTGTTTGCTATTATGTTTATATCCCAATTATAATTAAACTTGCTTTTATTTACACGAAAAAACTCACGAACATACCGCTTTAATCTATTTCTTTGAACAGAATTTCCAGTTTTTTTTGTAACTGTCAAACCAAGCCGGCATTTACCCGTGGATCCTGGAAAATATATTGCCGTAACATATTTATTTTTTGTTCTTTTTCCTTTTTTTGATAATTCAATAAATTCGTGGCGTTTTAAAATTCTGTCCGTTTTTATAAAGTTTTGCAATTGCATTATTTACGATTATTTACTTGTTTTCACCGTTAAATAAGCATTAAACAGATAAACGGGACCTTCCCTTAGCTCTTCTCTTGTTTATAATGTTTCTCCCCTGTTTGGTTGACATTCTTTTTAAAAAACCATGTGTTCGAACTCGTTTTCGTCTGCTCGGTTGATATGTTCTTTTCATAACCTGTATATCCCTATTTGCTTATTAATTGTTTTCTATCCTAACCCGAACTGTCTTTTAATATACGCTTTAACTAACAGTAACAGTTTATCATAAGCTGTTAGATAGAACATATATATCAGAAGGTGTCAATATAAAAAGGAGTGCTTTCATTCTGTGGAAAGTTCCATGGTTATGTCTGCAATTCGTTTTATCTGTTCCATACTATGTGATACTAATAATATTGTGCATCTGTCTTTTAGTTCCTGTAAAAGGGTTTCTATTTTTCTGCTGGATTTTACATCAAGAAAAGAGGTTGGTTCATCCACCAGAAGAATTTCCGGTTCAAAGACAAGAGCTCGCGCTATACAAAGACGCTGTTGTTGACCTCCGGAAAGAGACCGTGCATCATCTTCCAATCTATCATTTACTTCTTTCCAGAGATATACTCTTTTCAAAACATCTTCCACTTTTTTATTAATATGCAGCTTATCTTTATATCCGGATAGTTTTAAAGGAAAAGCCACGTTTTTATAAATACTCATAGGTAAAGGATTCGGTGTTTGAAAAATCATTCCCACAGACCTTCGTAATTCAGGAAGGGGCACAGATTTGTCATAAATATTTATCCATTCTCCTTTTAAGCGGATATGCACATCTCCTTCCATTCTGGTATAAGGTATAGTTTCCCATAACCGGTTGAATATTTTTAATAAAGTAGATTTGCCCTGGCCGGAAGAACCTATAACGGCAAAAATAGATTTCTCGGGAATTTCAACAGAAATTTCCTTTAATACCTGTTTTTGGTTATAATAAAATGAAAGGTTTTTGGTTTTGATAATACAGCTTTTTGAGTTAGTATCTTTCATGAGCGGTACAACATTTTTTCTATCATAATATTCTTTATAAAAAATGCTATCAAGAAAAGGCCGGCGCATATCAATAGCAGAATAATAGCAGCACCATAACCGGTTTGAAGTTCGTCCGAATTTATATACTGGGAAGATATGTAATAAATATAAAAAGGAAGGGCTTCATAACTTTTCATAAGTGATTTTGGAATCCCGGCAGTTGCAACTACTCCGGTTAACATAATAACGGCAGTATCTTCTGCACATCGGCCTATCGCAAGAATCACTCCGCTTGCAATTCCTGAAAGTGATCTTGGCAATAAAACGTAAAGAATATTTTGCAAGGTATTTGCTCCCAGGGCTGGAGCTGTTAAACGTACATCTTCCTCAATGTTTTCCATAGCAAATTGTGTGGTACGAATAAGATATGGAAGTACCAGTATCGCTAGCGACATAGCTGATATTAGCAAACATGGATAAAATTCATTTATATAGCGATGCAGCAAGATAGATAAGGAAAAACCAAAAAGCCCGATTACAATCGATGGAATGCCTGCTAAAATATCATAAAAAATACTTAAAAAAGTTTTTGTGTTTTCCTTCCCGTATTCAGCGAGATAAATTCCTGTGGCAATGCCAACCGGAGTTGCCATACCAACAGCCAAAATAACCAACGATATCGTTCCAACAATAGCAGGAAATAAACCGGAAAAAACCTGTCGGCGAAATAAAAGTGCGTCTGCCGGCGGGACATCACCGAAAATCAATGAAAGATTCAGTGAACCCCATCCATTAATAAAAAGAAAAGCTATTATAAGAAAAACCGAGGCTATCAGCAGTAACCCGCTAAACCATGCAAAACAATTAATACTTATTTCTAAAAAACGTTGCTTCACTTATCTTTTAAACTCTCTTTTCCAAGAAACCTTACAAGCACTATTAATAAAGTTGTAAACGTATATAAAACGAGGCCGCATGTAAAAATCGACCTAAATTCATTACTGTCAAAATCGGCTGCAATTACAAGGGCAATATGTGAAGTCAATGCGCGGGCCGAATCAAATATACTATCTGGCACAGCCACAGCATTACCGGCCAGCATTAAGGCAATTAATGTATCACCCATAGCTCTTCCAAGAGATAGTGTCAATCCGGATAGAATACCCCTCCAGGAACAAGGAAGAATTACATATATCAGCTTTTGAACAGCACTTCCTCCAAGAGCGTCAACTGCAGCAGTATATGATGGTGGTATATTTTGAAACGATTCTGTAAAAATAATAATCATTGTCGGCGAAATAACCATTGCCAGCATAAGAGAAGCGGAAAGGATATTCATGCCGGTTCCGGCTTCAAACATTTCCCTGATAAAGGGCACCAGAAGAAACACTCCTACGAACCCATAGATTACAGTTGGAATTCCTGTCATCATTTGGATTATTTTTTTAAAAAAATTTGAAAACGCTGGAGGGGCAATAACCGAAATTAGCGCTGATGAGCCAAGGCATATGGGAAAGGCCCAGCATAGACTTAGCAATACAATTAAACCCGTGCCTATCAACATCGGATAAATACCGAAAACTCCTTTTTCCGGATTCCACGGGCTTTTAATTAAGCTAAAAAAGAGCCCGCCTTTGAATAAAGGCAGGCTCATAATCATCATAAATACAAAAACCAAAATTGTTAAAGCAGCGCAAAAAACAGCAGCAACAACAAAACTTTTTTCTATCAGCTTTCCTGATTTATTCACTTTTTACCGAGATAAATCCTTGTTTTACTACAATTTGTTGTCCATCCGGTGTAAACAAATAGTCTATAAACTTTTTTACAATGCCCTGTGGATCTCCTTTGGTATTGCTATAAAGACCACGAGCAATCTTATAAGATCCGTTTTGTACATTTTCTTCATTTGGTAAAATGCCATCTAAACTAACCGGTAAAACACTTTCATCAATATGACCAACAGAAACATAGCCAATGCCATATGGGTCATTTGCTACAGCAGATTTCATAGCACCGTTTGAAACAACAAAATTAGCTTTCTTTGAGATATCTCCCTTGTTCAGTCCTTTTTTCCAAAAGACTTCGCGTGTGCCGCTTGAATTGTCTCTAGTATAAATATTTATTTTCTTATCAATTCCACCTATTGATTTCCAATTATCAATTTTTCCTGAAAAAACATCAACAAGTTGTTGGCTTGATAAGCTTTTGACTGTATTTTCAGGATTTACGACTACACCAACACCGTCAATAGCCCATTTAAACATTTTCAGGTTGTATTTGCTTATTTCCTCATCTTTTGGCTTTCTACCGGAATTACCTATATCAACCAAACCTTCTCCAACCTGTTTAATTCCAACCCCTGATCCGCCGCCGGCAATACTTATATTGATATCATTGTTATAGGTTATGATTTTTTCGGCTACGGTTTTCATTACAGGAATATGGGCAGTTCCCCCTGAAATTTTTATTTCACCCTTTTCGGCATTAAATATATCAAGAGCCCCGGCCCAGGAAAAAGATGCCATGCAAAAAATAAGCAACACCAAGAACCCGATCAGATAAAACTTGCGCTCAATTTTAATATTTATCATGTTTTTCTCCTTTTTTTGGAACAATAATTTCAGATGTATTTCAAAAAAAACTTTTCTATTGATGGGCTATTTACACGTCCATCTGTATCATACGATAAAAATGAGCGTCCAATTGAAAATTGCTATATTGCCTCAATGTCAAATAGAATAAATCGATATTCTCATACTTTTTTAGTATATTTGATTCCATAAGGATAAAATCTATTGACTTTTTTTAATTAAAAAAGGAGATAAATTAATCATAATATAATGCCAGTTGTTTCACTTAACAAAATTATTATTTTGGAGTAATCATGAAATTAATAGCGCCCTCTATACTATCGGCAGATTTTTCTAAACTTGGGGAAGAAATACAATCGGTTGAAAAAGCCGGGGCAGACTGGATTCATGTTGATGTAATGGATGGACATTTTGTCCCGAATTTAACTATGGGCGCTCTTGTGGTCGAAGCTGTAAGACCAATTACATCACTTCCCGTAGATGTACATCTCATGATAGAAAATGCAGATAGATTTATCCCTGATTTTGCAAAAGCCGGCGCTTCTCTTATTTCTGTACAAGTTGAAGCCTGCACACATTTAAACAGAACTGTTCATCTTATAAGAGAACATGGCGCAAAGCCCGGTGTAGCCTTAAACCCGTCTACTCCCATTTCAACTATTGAATGGGTACTCGAATATCTTGATTTTGTACTAATTATGAGTGTTAATCCCGGTTTTGGGGGGCAGTCTTTTATAAAAAACAGTCTTTTGAAAATAAAGACTCTTTCAGATATTATAAAGGAAAAAGGGCTTTCTACGCTTATCCAGGTTGATGGGGGAATAAACAAAGAGACAATCGCTGAAGTATCTGCCGCAGGTGCTGATGTATTTGTAGCAGGTTCGGCTATTTTTGGCAGCAAAAACTACGGGGAAACAATCGCTACGTTCAAAAAAATATTAAAAACTTCTTAGGAAGTAATTTGCTTCTCGAACACTTTGAAGTTATAAAAAATTATCAGAAGCACCATCTCAACACCGTTCCTCCCCATGTAATACCAGCACCAAAGGTGATTAACAGCACATAATCATCTTTTTTTATAAGCCCCTTCCTGTTTGCTTCATCAAGAGCAAGCGGTATGGAAGCAGCAGATGTATTCCCATATCGATCTACGTTTATATAAATTTTTTCAAAAGGAATGCCCAAGCTTTGAGATGTTGCCTGAATAATACGCAAATTAGCCTGGTGCGGCACCAACATTGATATGTCTTCAACGGAAAGGCCGTTATGCTTCAAAGCATGTTTTGCTATTTCTGTAAGAGAATTTACCGCCTTTTTGAAAAGTCGGTTACCATCCATAACCAAGTAACTTGATTTAGGCTTAAGCCCTTCAAGGCATTCAGGGATATAAGTATTCCCTTCCTTACTATATAATAACTCCCATAGAGTACCATCCGATTTAAGATGGCTTGAAAGGATGCCTTTTTCCTTTTCGCTTGCTTTCACTATTACTGCACCTGCACCATCTCCAAGAAGAATGCATGTCCCCCTATCTTGCCAGTTAAGAATCGTAGAAATCCTATCGACTCCTATTGCAAGAACCGTTTTGCATGAACCTGAACGAATTGCATTTTCTGCTACTGTTAAAGCATATAAAAATCCGGAACAACCGGCAGAAACATCAAATGCGGCAGCATTTTGGGCACCTATAATTTGTTGTACCATACAACCGGCAGAGGGAACGAGTCTATCTGCTGTAACCGTGCCCACAACTATCATGTCCAATTCTTCGGGAGAAACTTTTGCCATTTCCATAGCTTTTTTTGAGGCCAGCGAGGCCAGATCTGCGGTACCTTCTCCGTTTTTCAAAGATATTCTACGTTCCTTAATCCCTGTTCGACGAATAATCCACTCATCTGAAGTTTCTACAAACTCTCCGATCTCATTATTTAATAGAGCTTTCTCAGGAAATGCGGATCCAGTTCCTATTATGCATGCATTAAACATATATTTATAATTACCCCTATAAAAAATGTTACAATTCTTGAAGAAATTGCTATAATAAATGAAGCAATTCTTAGGCTAAACGCTTTATGCTGTCAACAGCAATATGTATTTTTCAGTTATTTTACTACGGTATTATCTTCTTTTGATAATATGATTTACAGATCTGGAGAAAACCATGTGGGAATATACGGATAAAGTTAAAGATCATTTTTTAAACCCCAGAAATGTGGGGGTTATTGAAAATCCCGATGGAGTGGGAGAAGTTGGGTCCCTTGCCTGTGGTGACGCATTAAAGCTTTTCTTCAAGCTCGATGAAAACTGCAAGATAAAGGATGCAAAATTTCAGACTTTTGGATGCGCAAGCGCGATAGCATCTTCATCAGCACTTACAGAAATGATTATAGGAAAAACCCTTGAGGAGGTATCAAAGATTACAAATGATGATATTGCATCTTATCTCGGAGAACTTCCCAAGGAAAAAATGCATTGCTCCGTGATGGGCCGGGATGCTCTTGAAAAAGCTATAGCATTCTACCGGGGTGAAAAAGAAAAAAAGGTGGATGGTGAAATTGTATGCGAATGCTTTGGAGTTACTGATTTTGAAATAAAGCGTGCTGTTACCGAAAATAACCTCTCAACAATTGAAGATGTAACTGATTATATAAAAGCCGGTGGGGGCTGTGGCAAATGCCATGAAAAAATCCAAGAGATTATAGACACTGCTTATGATAAAATTAAACCTGTTAAGAAAAAAGCGGTGAAATTGACAAATATACAGAAAATAAAATTAATCGAAGAAACTATGGAAAGAGAGATTAAACCCGTCCTTAAAAAAGATGGTGGAAATATAGAGCTGATAGATGTTGATGGAAACAGGGTTCTTGTGGAATTGCGCGGTACTTGTGCTTCATGCAACAAATCTCAGATTACTCTCAAACACTATGTTGAATCAAAATTAAGAGAACTTGTATCCCCGGATCTTATCGTTGAGGAGATAAATCAATGATACCTTTATATGTTGATAACAATGCAACAACGCGTGTTGCGCCTGAAGTTCTTGAAGAGATGCTTCCATATTACACAGAAAGTTATGGCAACCCTTCCAGTATGCACTCTTTCGGGGGAAATGTAGCAAGAGAAATTAAAAAAGCCCGTGAAAAGGTTGCAGGTTTGATGGGAGCTTCTCCTACAGAAATAATATTTACAAGCTGCGGTACCGAAAGTGACAACACAGCCATTCGGGCTGCTCTTCTTTCAAATCCCGACAAGAAACATATTATTACAAGCAGGGTTGAACATCCCGCCATCAAAAATCTTTTTGAAAACCTGGCCAAAACCGGTTTTCGGGTTACATTTGTACCTGTAGACAGCAAAGGTCTTCTTGATCTTGAATATTTATACCAACATCTTGACGATGATACTGCGCTGGTCAGCATTATGTGGGCAAATAATGAAACTGGTGTGGTTTTCCCTGTAGAAGAGATCGCACAAACCGTTAAGGAAAGGGGTATTGTTTTTCATACGGATGCCGTGCAGGCTATGGGAAAAGTTCCTGTGGATATGAAGAAAGTACCTGTGGATATGCTTTCCTTGTCCGGACACAAAATTCATGCGCCTAAAGGAGTTGGTGCCCTTTATATAAGAAAAGGCACAAAATTTTCTCCTTTTCTAATCGGTGGGCATCAGGAAAATGGCCGCAGGGCCGGAACCGAAAACGTGGCATCAATTATCGGCCTTGGAAAAGCTTGTGAAATGGCACTTTATAATCTTGATGAAATCGGAACCCGAGTAAAAAAGCTAAGAGACAAACTTGAAGATTCTTTAATTAAAGCTGTTCCCAATAGTATTTTAAATGGAGACAAAAACAAGCGTTTGCCAAACACAACAAGCATAGGGTTTGAATTTGTGGAAGGAGAAGCTATCCTTTTAATGATGAACGAGTTTGGTATCTGTGCATCATCAGGTTCCGCATGCACCTCCGGATCTCTTGAACCGTCACATGTTTTACGAGCAATGGGGGTTCCCTTTACTTCTGCTCATGGGTCAATACGATTCAGTCTAAGTATATATACTACCGAAGAGGAAATAAATTTCATTATCGAAAAAGTTCCACCTATTATTAAAAAGCTAAGAGAATTATCTCCTTTCTGGGATCAGAATAAATGTTGATTACATGTTGTTTGATATTAAATTTATAGACTATTGGTCTATAAACTTCCACTTGCGGCTTTCTTTAAAATCCAAACCGTTTCAGTGTTACTTAATAAAAAGCCTCCGGAAACAAAAAACATCTTGACTTATTTTTAAGTATAGCTAAAATTAAAATGTATTTTAACTGCTTTTTAGAAAATTTTTTCGATTGCCGTACAATGGCGTACGGCTGCAATATATAATTATAAGTAGACAAAGGCGTCTATTCCCTATCATGGGAAAGATGCCTTTTTTGTTTTTTAAGATAGCATAAAATATAATTTTTATGCCTTTTGTTGCTATCTGATAATTTATTACTGAATCATATAAGGAGATTAAAAATGAGATTTGAAAAAAGCAATGATGTTCTTGGAACCACAAACCGGGGCAATCCTGCCGAATCCAGCCTTTGCACACTATGCAGAGCAGATTGTATGGGAAGATGTGAAACCTGGTTATCAAGCTTGGTAGGACGTAAACTGCTCTATCCAAGAAGTTATGGTATTGTAACTGCCGGCGCAAACAATACCACTCATGTGGGAGTTTCTTATAATTCTCTTAGAATTCAGGGCTATGCATATGGTGCTAATGGTCTTAGCGAAGGTCTTACCAATAATCCGGATGACTGTATTTTTCCAAACGTAAGCCTTGAAACAGAATTTGGAAGTGAAGTAAAAACCAAAATAAAAATGCCCCTTATGACCGGTGCATTAGGCTCAACTTTTGTTGCTGCAAAATATTGGGATTCATTTGCTATAGGCGGCTCGCTGGTCGGCATACCTGTTGTAATCGGTGAAAATGTTGTTGGTGTTGATCAGGAATCAAAAATTAAACCAGGCGAAACCAAAAAAGGCAAGATTGAAATTTCTCCTGAGCTTGATAGGCGTATTGATACTTATTTAAGATATTACAATGGCTATGGTGCAATAATTGTACAGCTTAATGTTGAAGACACCAGAAATGGAGTTGCTGAATATGTTGTAGATAAATACGGCGAAAAATGCATTATTGAATTAAAATGGGGGCAGGGTGCTAAAGATATCGGCGGTGAAATTCAGGTAACAAGTCTTGATTATGCCCTTTTCCTGAAAAACCGTGGATATGTCGTTGATCCTGATCCAAGCAAACCTGAAGTTCAGGCAGCTTTTAAAGAAGGCTCCATCAAATCTTTTGCCCGTCACAGCCGTTTGGGCGGAACTAATCTGGATTCTGTAGGACAGGTACGTGAAGATTTTATGAACAGCGTTAAATATCTTAGAAGCATAGGTTTTAAAAGAATTACCTTAAAAACCGGATCTTATGGTATGGAAGAGCTTGCAATGTCTATCAAATTTGCAACAGATGCCAAACTTGATCTTCTTACCATAGACGGTTCCGGTGGGGGAACCGGCATGAGTCCTTGGAATATGATGCAAAGCTGGGGAGTACCTTCTATAAACCTTCATTCAAAAGCATATGAATATGCCAGTATCCTGGCTGCTAAAGGACAAAAAGTTGTGGATCTGTCTTTTGCCGGTGGTTTTGCTCTTGAAGACCATATATTTAAAGCTCTCGCTCTTGGCGCACCCTTTACAAAGCTTGTTTGCATGGGAAGGGCTATCATGATTCCTGGATTTGTAGGCTCTAATATAGAAGGCGCTTTGGATCCGGATAAAAAGGCCTCAGTTAATGGCCACTGGTCCGAATTGCCAAAAACCGTTAGAGAAGTCGGAAGCAGCGCAAAAGAAATATTTGCTTCTTATTTTGATGTGGAAAAATTAGTCGGTAAGGATGAAATGAAAAACATTCCTTACGGTGCGATTGCTTTCTACACATTAGCAGATAAACTATCTTGTGGTTTACAGCAGCTTATGGCCGGCGCAAGAAAATTTTCAACAAAAAATATTTCCCGCTCGGATCTTATGTCCGGAAACAGAGAAACTGCCAAAGAAACCGGTATACCGCATGTTGCTGATGTAAATGATGAAGGTGCAAAGAAAATACTTAATACCTAAGCTTTTATAAATTATATTCAAAAAGGCTCTTAAATATTATTTAAGGGCCTTTTTTTTTAGCTGATATTTATCCAGAAAAGAGAAGCTGTTTCGGTATCGGAATTTTTCCATTGTGTGGGAACTTCGGTTGTAAGGTATATAAGATCACCTGTTTTGGCGGTATGGACTTTGTTTTTTATTTTAAACTGAAGACTGCCGGACAATAAATAGCCTATTTCATCACCTTTATAGTTAAAAAAATGTGCTGGTATGCTCGTTTTAGGAGGTATGTTGATAAGATATGGTTTTGCTTTGGAATCAAAATCCATAGGCGTTATTGCCTTGCCGGTAATTGTACCTTTGGATAAATTCGAAATTTGAATATCGGCTGCTCTTGATGGTGTAAAAACCACCTGTTCAGAGGTATTTTCTTTTTCTCCGAAAAAGGAACTGACCTTAACAGAAAGTATTTCAGCCATTTTAATAAGAGCCGGAAGTGATGGATATATCTGGTTACTTTCAATCTGGGATATAGTGCTTGAGGTCACACCAATAAGTTTTGCAAGTTCTGTCTGAGAAAATCCCTTTTTGGAACGGATTTCTTTTAGATGAGATCCAAGATCAAGATGAGCCTGTGTGTTCTTTTCAAAATCAAAGTTAATATCAAGGCCTTTATTCCAATAACAAAAAAGTTCATTAAATATTTTTATATCTCTTTTTTCGGCTTTAATAACCGAAAGAAACGTTTTTCCCCGCTTTACAGAAAGGTCAATAGCAACCTGGGCTATTTTGTTTATATTAGCTTTTAAGCGCTGGGAATGGGCTTCCTTTTCTATAACCCAATATGCTACAGTATTTAATTCATAAAGCCGAGGGCAGGAATGCGAATAAAATTTCTGGATTTGATCTTCTCCTCCCCACAGTTCCTGCATTCCCGTAAGACTGTCAAAGATAAAACGGACATCCCCTTTCATTGTTTTATGAAGACCATAAAAAGCCCCGGTCACATGATCTGCATTCCGCGGTTCATCAATTGTTATAATTTTACAGGCTCTTTTGGATTCATCTTCTTTATAAAATTTAAGAAATATTTCTGCCCCTTCTCCTTTTCCATATGTAAAACAATCAAGTATGGTTAACTTATCATAATCTGCAAGAGCCCCCAACCGCTCAATAAGAGTTTTAATTGAGTGATCAAAGTTAATATAAATAATTGATTTTTTATTGGTTTGAGATGATTTTATGAAGTTGAGATAAAATACAGGAGCTAAACTTCCTGCGTTGTCGTACCAAACAACGTTGTCTCCGATTCGCAGTCCGCCAAGAAGCTGATCAAGTTGTTTCACACCGGATTCTACCAGTGGTTTTTCAGTTATCATGAACTTTTTATCTTTATTCAGCAATTATTTTTCATAGTTCTGAGTTTTGCTAGTTCCCATATATAATCATAAATGTGCAGGCCCTTGCTTGCAGCAATTATTTCACCGTCTTGTACGCCTATTTCTAAAGACATATATTCTTTTAAAAGCTGAATAGCTCCAAGATTGGCAGGAAAACCGTTCCATAAATCCCAGGATCTGAAATATACCATAAAATGCAGTTTTCCATATCTTATTCTTGTATCGATTCCCCTCAAACATGGCGGATCTCCAAGATATATGCTTTCAGGATCACCAACTGTCATATATGCCTGGTTCGTTCCATGGCCGTCTTTTTTATACATTCTTATAACTTCTTTGATCTGACTTTCAAGGTATTGCCCATATGTATAATCTTCATTTTCACATTTTGTAGCTGTCATGAGATATGGGAGGTATTCTTCAAGATACCCTTCAGCTACCGGGTTTGGTATATTTAAGGCGTGTGGAATATCAGGCAATAGCGGGCGCATTCCGGGGTGTTTAATATGAACCGTAATATAATCAAATTCCAGCCTCTCCTGCCCCTGAAAACTTCCTCTTTCAATCACGTATTTATGACCATTCTCTATAATATTATAAACACATTGAAACCAGGCATCAGGGATATCCCTTGCTGTAATTGAAACTACATTTAACATTTTATCCTCATCATATATCAAGCATTCTTACATCAAGAGCATTGTTTTGAATAAACTCTCTTCTTGGCTCAACATCATCTCCCATAAGGATGGTAAAAATCTCATTTGCATCAACTGAATCCCCTTCTTTAACTTGAAGAAGGGTTCTTAATTCCGGATTCATGGTAGTGGTCCATAACTGTTCCGGATTCATTTCACCAAGGCCTTTATATCTTTGAATAACCTGTCCTTTTTTGGCTTCTTCCAGTATGTTTATAATAAGTTCCTTTTTATCATTTATCTTTGTTTCCGGGTTGTTTATTTCCTTTTTTTCTTTTGCTGTTATATAAAAAGGCGGCTTGTCATATTTGAATATATTCTGGCCCAAATTTACACATTTTTGATAATCTGTGGAATAAATAAGCCCAGTACCTATTTTAAACCTTTTTATTTCATCCTTTTTCAATCCTTCTGACATCTTGTTATCATTTAGATCTTCAGGATATTCAACAGTTAATTCATATATATTTCTTTCGGGATTCCATGCAATTTCTTCTGTCTTATATTTATTTTCATTTAAAAGGTTTTTTATCATAGTCATTTTATCAAAATCTTGTAGAAATCTTTTATCTTCCAGATTGTTTTTCAACAGAATCTCAATAAAATCGGGTTTTATTCCATTTCTTTCAAGTCTTGCTAATACATAAGAATATTCAGCCAGGTTTGTTACAAATAGATAAAGATTATGGTCAGATATAATTTGTTTATCCTTATCTATTAACATATTATTGTTTTCACAAAACAGTTTTATAGTATAATCGTTTAATGCTTGTTCATCTTTAAAATATTGTTCATTCTTACCTTTACCTACTTTCAAAAGAGGCGGTTGTGCTATATATAAATACCCTTTTTTAATAACTTCCGGCAATTGTCTGTAAAAAAAAGTTAGAAGCAGTGTTCTTATGTGTGATCCGTCAACATCCGCATCAGTCATTATAATGATTTTATGATATCTAATATTATCAATAGCTTTTTCTTCACTACCCACTCCTGCTCCAAGGGCTATTATAATGTTTTTTATTTCTTCGCTTTTTAAAATCTGATCAATTCGTGCTTTTTCAACATTTAATATTTTTCCCTTTAAAGGAAGAATCGCCTGAAATTTTCTATCTCTGCCTTGCTTTGCACTGCCCCCGGCAGAATCTCCCTCTACCAGAAAAATTTCTCTTTCTGAGGGCTCGGACGACTGACAATCGGCAAGTTTTCCAGGCAGCGTTGCATCAACCATTGAACCCTTGCTTCTTACTAAATCTCTTGCTTTTCTTGCTGCAAATCTAGCCCTTGCCGCATCAATTGCTCTTGATAGTATCTTTTTTGCTACGGCCGGGTTTTCCTCAAAAAACATCGCCAATTTTTCATTTACAAGCGACTCTACTATGCCTTTTATTTCACTATTTCCAAGCTTTGTCTTTGTTTGCCCCTCAAACTGAGGACTTTTAAGACGAATACTTATAATGGCTGTCAATCCTTCCCTTACATCCTCACCACTTAATTTTTCCTTTAGATCTTTTGAGAGATTTCCATTTGTGCAATATTGATTTATAACTCTTGTCATGGCCGCTTTAAAACCTATAACGTGAAAACCGCCTTCTACAGTATTTATATTATTTGCAAAAGAAAATAATTTTTCTGAAAAAGTGTCATTATACTGTATACACACCTCTACCATTACATCATTTTTGTTTCCCTCAAAATATATAGGCTTATGCAGTACCGCATTGTGTTTGTTTATATAATCAACAAAAGTAACAATTCCTCCTTCATAGTAAAAATCTTCTTTTTTTTCAGAGCGTTCATCGTCTATTTTTATTCTCAAACCTTTATTTAAAAATGCAAGCTCTCTTAACCTTTTAGATATAATCTCAAATTCGAATTTATCGGTATTTAAAATTTCAGTATCCGGCTTAAAATGTATCTTTGTGCCTCTTTTTTGAGTTTCTCCTATTATCGTAAGCTCTGTTACTTTTTTACCTTTTTCAAAAGCCTGATGATATATTTTTCCTTCCGTATAAATTTCAAGATCAAGTCTGGCCGAAAGAGCATTTACAACAGAAACTCCAACACCATGAAGACCGCCGGACACTTTATACGAATCATTGTCAAATTTTCCTCCGGCATGTAGTTTTAACATAACAACTTCGGCTGCCGGCACGTTTTCTGTCCTGTGAATTCCGACAGGAATTCCTCTTCCATCATCTTCAACACTAACACTGTTATCGGTATGTATTTTAACATTAATAAGGCTACAAAAACCTGCCATGGCTTCATCAATACTGTTATCAACTATCTCATAAACAAGATGATGAAGGCCCTGAATATCAACATTCCCGATATACATAGAAGGTCTTTTTCTAACAGCCTCAAGACCTTCTAAAACTTTTATACTGTCTGAACTATATGTATTATTTTCTTCTTTCATATTCTCATCGGCATAATAACACTTAAAAAGTTTTTGTTTTTCTCGCCTTCAATAAGACAAGGGCTTTTTTCATCCTTAAGCATCAGATTTACATTATTATCCTCTATAACATTTAGTGTTTCTATAAAATATCTGACATTAAAAGCTATCTCCAACGAATCTAATTCATAATTAATCTGCAGGTTTTCTTTTGCTTCGCCCAGCTCCGGATTTGTAGAAGATACCAAAAGATCTCCCTTTTCCAAGTTAAAAATAACCCCTTTAAAATTATCGGTTGTAAAAATAGACATTCTTTTTAACATCATTAAAAGTTTTTGTCTTTCTATTATAATGTTAAATGAATCTTTAATGTCTATTATATATTTATATTCAGGAAAGTTTCCTTCAAGAAGCCTTATAATTACAGTTTCTTTTTCTTTTTTTAAAACAAAATTTGTACTGTTGTACCCTATTTTGATATTTTCTTCTGTTTCCAAAAATTTATATAAATCACCTAAGCCTTTTTTTGAAATTATTATTCCTGGTTCTTCGGGCACCCCGGAAACATTTTCATATTCATAATCCACTTTTGCCAGTCTGCTTCCGTCTGTAGAAACAAGCCTTAGTTTATTTACGCCTTCTTCCAATAATTTTTCAAAAAATATTCCGTTTATATGGGCTCTTTTTTCTTCCGTACTTCCCGGTATAAAAGTTGTTTTTTCTATCATATCTTTAAAAACAGATGATTTCAGATCAAAATATTCAATGTTTTCTACATCCGGAATACCTGGAAAATCTTCAGGATTCATACCTGCCATCTTATAATTAACATTGTTTTTATTTAATATTTCAATCCAGAAGTTATCTATTTCATTTATATATATTTCTTCCCCTGGAAAATCTTTTATTATTTCAAAAAGTTTTTTTGCATTTATGGCTATTTTGCCTTCACTTTCTATTTCAGCAGGATAAAAACCGATAAACCCTGTTTCAAGATCTGTTGAAATAATATTTATTCCTGAGTTACTTGTCTTGATTAAAACAGCTGTAGTAATAGCTAAGTTTGTTTTTCTTCCGGCAATTGTTTGCAGTTTAGAAAGAACTTCATACACATCCTTCTTTATAATTTTTATTTTCATAAATTATCCTTCTTTATTTTTATAGTTAATAAATAGAATATATATAATATAGTATGTTAATAACTATAACAACTAAGCAAATAATTGATTTTAAATAATAAAATTAAAATATTATTGTATAAATATAATACAAAAAAAAAATACAAAAGGTACAATATTAATAATGAAAAAAAAATTGTTTAAAACAAAAAAAATATAATAAGAATATGAACAATAAAAAGTGAATTACGAAGTTATCCAGTTTTTAACATCTATAGAAAGTTTTTTCCAGTCATCTGATATTCTTAATAATATATATTTTTTATATAAATTGTCTATTAAGGAATAAATTGAAGTATATAGATAAAGTTTTTCAATAACAAAACCTTCTATATCTTTTTTAGACTCTATAAAACCAATATCAGGTATCTTTAAATTAGAAAAATTTAAACTCTCACCTGTTAAAGTAAAACTCCATTCTTTATCTTCTTTTTTATATAAAAGATTAAGTTCCTTAACAATAGCACCTTTTTTAAGGGAAATCATTGCTTCTTCAAGATCAGCCTCTTCTCCCTTTATTGTTATTTTTTCAAAAGAATTATTTTTTTTTCTTTCGAGAACTATTTTATTTCCTATTTCTATAAATTCACTTTTATTATTAAAAAGGTCATAGGAACCGGATTCGCTTGTACAAAACCAAAGCCAAAGCAAAAAATCACAGCCAAGAAAGCTGTATTTGTGATAAGCCAAAGAAAGATCGAGCATAATTATTCCATAAAAACTGAGGGAGATAAACCGGAAAGCTTATCTCTTTCTGATTCTTTAAGTCCCAATAATAAATCCGCTTTAAAAAAGGGAAATATTTTAATAAGACGATGTTTAAAAGATGTTTGAAAAAGGATTTCCAGTTCTTCATTAGCAGCTTTATTGCTTGAAAAAAACCAGAGCACAGATTTTTCAAAATGCCATACAACGTCAAATATACTAGGTGTTGCCGGTATTCTAAGATAAAGAACATTTAAAACATGTTCTTTTATTTGTTTTTTTTCATTTGCCGTTAAATAATCGCGGCCGCTTTTTTCAAGCTGCTTGGCCATTTCCAGATGATAAAATTTTCGAGTTATTTTTGATGACAAGGATTTTTTATCTATTCTTAACGAAAAAACAAAAGCATCATCAATAATAAAAGAAGAACCTGTAAAATCAGGGTTGAAATGATTATTAAAAGATGTCCATCCGATAATCTTTTCTGAAGATTCTTCTTCAAATTCTTTAAAAGAATATTTTATTAAACCTTCTCTAACGACTTCTAAAATAGAATCGTTTATTTTTCCCTCGACATGATACCTGTTTATAGATACAGAAGATGATAATAAACTCATAAAAATAGAAAACCAAAATAAATTTTATTGTTAAAATTTGTATTTACGGCGGTAAGAAAAACCGCGGTATTTTGAAATTTATATTAAAATACCAGAGATTATAAGACGTAAACTGTTATAGTCTAATATATAGATTCTTTAAAAAAAACAAGAGTTTTTAATTAAAAACATGAAATTTATAGCCGATCTTCACATTCATTCACGCTTTTCATTGGCATCTGCAAAAAACATTAATGTTGAAAATCTATATGTTGCTGCCAGGAAAAAAGGAATCACTGTTTTAGGAACTGGAGATTTTACACATCCTGGTTGGCTTAAAGAATTAAAAGAAAAACTTGTTTATGATAATAAAGGCCTATACCAGTTAAAAGATGAAGTTACCAACAGCTGTGAAAGCTATATCCCTCAATCCTGTAAAGGCCGGTTCAGGTTTATTCCAACAGGAGAAGTTTGCAATATATACAAAAAAAATGGAAAAACCCGAAAAATACACAGTCTTTTATTATTACCAGACTTTAATTTAGTTGAAAAAATAAATCTTAAACTTAAAAAATTTGGAAAAACAGAATCAAATGGAAGACCAATATTAAACATAGATATCATAAGCTTATTTGAAATTCTTCTTGAAATTTCAGATAAAGCAATGCTCATACCGGCACATATTTGGACACCCTGGTATTCTCTTTTTGGCTCTAAATCAGGTTTTAATTCCATTGAAGAATGTTTTGAAGATTTTTCGCAATATATCTATGCAGCCGAAACAGGTTTATCATCAGATCCAGATATGAACAGAAATGTTACCTTTTTAGAAAAAATAACACTTATCTCCAATTCAGATGCCCACTCAACTTCAAAATTAGGAAGAGAAGCAAATATATTTGAAACCGATCTTTCATATGATGCTATAACTTCTGCAATAAAAAAGGCAGATTCAAAGCAGTTTTTGGGTACTATTGAATATTATCCTGAAGAAGGAAAATACTATGCAGATGGCCATAGAAACTGTAATCTTTTTCTTATGCCCAAAGAAACCAAAAAATATGGTGGAAAATGTCCTGTTTGTAATAAAGACATAACAGTTGGTGTACTTCACAGAATTAACGATCTTTCAAACAAAAGAATAAACAGAAAAGTACCCCAAAGTTATAAAACCATACCCCTTATAGAAATTCTTTCCGAAATTTTAAAAACCGGGCCCAATTCAAAAAAAGTTAAAACAAACTATGATAATTTGTTGATAAATTTAGGGCCGGAACTCGAAATTTTAAATTATATTGATATAACAGTTCTTAAAAAAGCCGGGATTCCTCTTGTTTATGAAGCAATTGTAAAAATGCGGAATAATGAAGTAAGTATTAAACCCGGATTTGACGGACAATATGGAAGTATAAAAATTCTTAAATCGTAACAGCAAATATTTTACCTAATATAACCCTACAACGATATATAAGTTAATTTAATATTGCACTACTGTCATGTCATTCATTAAGTGTCGGATAAAGCCGAGAGAGTTTTATCCTGGCATTTTCAGTCGTAAATTGCCAATTGACTTTTGCATTTCTGTTGTTTCTATAGTTTTGCCATGCATCTGCTTTTTTCCTGAAGTCTTCAATATTGTTGATCCTTCTGTTCAGACATTGCCCGGTTAGCACATTTAATTCTATCTCTGCCATGTTTAACCAACTCCCATATTTTGGAGTATAAACAAATTCGAACTTATCCCACAACGCCTTTGCCTTTTCAGGAAGAAATGTTTCATAGAATGATCCCGGCATATGAGTGTTTAAGTTGTCTATCACAAGCGTTATTTTTTCAGCATATTCATATTGCATCGCGATTTCATCTATAAAACAGGCCCAGTCTTTTTTGGTCTTTCTTTCTGTTATTTTTACGATACGTTAGCCAGCAAGAGGTTAGCACGCCATAAAAATGTTACATACCCCGTTGCGCTTGTATTCATAATCATGTTTGGCCGGTTGTCCGGGTGATGCTGGAATAGGAGCCTTCGTCTCTCCAATCATTTTTTATTGAGGATTCGCTTGATCTTGACCCTTTTTCAGGCCACCCAAGAGGAGCCAAAGCCAGTGCAATATTTTTCAGCCTGATAGAAACAGCAAAAGCAAACGGATTGGAGCCGTACAGTTATTTACGATACATATTTAATTACCTGCCACTTGCCAAAACTACTGCTGCCTGCTTAATATATTTTCTACCGTACATTTCTTCTTCAATTGACATAACGTTTTCTGTGTTTATTTTAATGAAAGCAAGTAAGTATCCGGTAATAAACAAAAAGAGATAAACAAAGGCAATTTAATTATATTATAAAATCAGGAGGCATTTATGCGCTTTGATAAATTTACGATAAAATCACAAGAGGCCATAGGCAATGCGCAATCATTGGCCTCAAAAAAGAATAACCAGCAAATAGAACCCGAACATATGCTTTCTGCAATGTTAAGCGAGCGGGAAGGTATCGCAAGAGCAGTGTTTAACAAGCTAGGTGCTTCGCCTGATTCTGTTGCAAAAGAAGTTGAATCTTCGATTGAAAGATTGCCTAAAGTCAGGGGCGCCGGAGAAGTAAGCATTTCACAGCGTTTGAAAAATGTGCTTGATTCGGCTTTTGCCGAAGCCGACAAAATGAAAGATGAATATGTGAGTACCGAACATGTTCTTCTTGCCATATCTGATGAACGTGATGGTGAAGCATCCAAGATATTGAAACACTATAATATTACACGCGATTCGATATTAAAGGTTCTTGTGGATGTTCGCGGGAACCAGAGAATAACGGATCCAAATCCTGAAGAAAAGTACCAGGCATTAGATAAATACAGCAGGGATCTTACAGACCTTGCAAGGCTTGGAAAGCTTGATCCGGTAATAGGAAGGGATGAGGAAATAAGGCGTATTGTTCAGGTTCTTTCCAGAAGAACAAAAAACAACCCAGTTCTTATAGGAGAACCGGGAGTTGGAAAAACCGCAATTGTAGAAGGCCTGGCCAGAAGAATTGTGGAAGGAGATGTACCCGAAACTTTAAAAAACAGGCGGCTTGTTTCTCTTGATATGGGTGCATTGATAGCAGGTGCAAAATACAGGGGGGAATTTGAAGACCGCTTAAAAGCCGTTTTAAAGGAAGTAGAAAAAGCCGAGGGTGATATAATTCTGTTTATAGACGAGTTGCACACTCTTGTGGGAGCAGGAGCTGCAGAAGGATCAATGGATGCATCCAATATGTTAAAACCGGCACTTGCAAGAGGTACTCTTCGCTGTGTGGGAGCAACAACATTAAATGAATACAGAAAATACATAGAAAAAGATGCCGCTCTTGAAAGAAGATTTCAGCCGGTAATGGTAAATGAACCAAGTGTTGAAGACACTATTTCAATTCTACGCGGACTTAAGGAAAAATACGAAGTACATCATGGCGTAAGGATTATGGATTCTGCTATTATTGCTGCAGCCACTCTTTCCCACCGCTATATTTCAGACAGGTTCTTGCCTGATAAGGCGATAGATTTGATCGATGAATGCGCATCTAAATTAAGGATAGAAATTGACAGTATGCCTTCTGAAATTGATGAAATTCAGCGCAGAATCACTCAATATGAAATTGAGCGGGTAGCCTTAAAGAAGGAATCGGACCAGTCATCCAAAGACCGGCTTGCAAAAATCGAAGCAGAGCTTTCCGGTCTTAATGAAGAAATTAGTGTGATGAAAGCGCACTGGAATAAGGAAAAAGAGCTTATACAGGTTATAAGAAAAATAAAAGAAGAAATCGAACATCTGGGAACAGCAGAACAGCAGGCAGAAAGAGAAGGCAATCTTGCCAAAGTTGCCGAGTTAAGATACGGAAAAGCCGCAGATCTTAGAAAACGTCTTGATGATGCGAATGAAAATCTTGAGTTGTTGCAAAACGAAAGAAAGATGCTCAAAGAAGAAGTAGATGACGAAGATATCGCAGAAGTCATATCCAAGTGGACGGGAATTCCGGTCAGAAAAATGCTTGAGAGTGAAAGGGAAAAACTCGTAAGAATGGAAGATCGTCTGGCATTAAGAGTTATAGGCCAGGATGAAGCACTTGAGGCGGTTTCAAATGCCGTCAGAAGAGCAAGGTCAGGGATGCAGGACCCAAACAGACCGATAGGTTCATTTATATTCATGGGCCCAACAGGCGTTGGAAAAACCGAGCTTGCCAAAGCGCTGGCAGAGTTTATTTTTGACAGTGAGCAGGCAATGGTAAGAATTGATATGTCTGAATATATGGAAAAACATTCGGTATCAAGGCTTATCGGAGCGCCTCCCGGCTATGTTGGTTACGATGAAGGAGGATATCTCACAGAAGCGGTCAGAAGAAAACCTTACTCGGTAGTACTTTTTGATGAAATAGAAAAAGCCCACCAGGATGTTTTTAATGTTCTTTTGCAGTTTTTGGATGACGGCAGAATGACGGATGGCCACGGAAGAACCGTAGATTTTAAAAACACCATTATTATAATGACTTCTAATGTCGGAAGCCAGTGGATACAGGAACTGGGAATATCAAGACGTGATGAGATGGAAAAAAAGGTTACGGAAGTATTAAAGGCAAGTTTTAAGCCTGAATTCTTAAACAGAATAGATGAAACAATAATTTTTCACAACCTTTCGCCGGAACAAATCGGAGAAATAGTAAAAATTCAGATTAAAAAACTTGAAGCAAGGCTTGCTGAAAAAAATATCAACCTTGTTTTGTCAGAGGATGCCATAAAGCTTATTGTAGATAAAGGCTATGACCCGGTATATGGAGCGCGTCCGTTAAAACGAGCTATCCAGAAATATCTGGAAAACCCTCTTTCGATAGAAATACTTAAAGGGGAAATCAAAGAGGGAAGCATGGTCAAAGCGAAGGCTCAGGGTGACACACTATCATTTAATCATTAATAACGCAAAACTTTCGAATCCCCGGCAGCAATTCTCGGTGAATGTAATTTTTGGTCATCAGGTTTAGGAACATAGAAAAGTTTGCCAAAACATT
Organism: Pseudomonadota bacterium; assembly: GCA_018817425.1. Lineage (NCBI taxonomy): Bacteria > Pseudomonadati > Pseudomonadota > Pseudomonadota bacterium. The sequence continues at coordinate 72 of JAHITX010000006.1, read as the reverse complement.
GTGATAGAGACAGGAAAATTATTAACAAAAGTCATGAAAATTAACAATACAAATAAGGAGTGGATAAATTTG
>JAHITX010000005.1 GCA_018817425.1 Pseudomonadota bacterium | reverse complement strand
TCGCTACTTTTGCTTTAAACGTTGCTCCATGATTCCTTCTTAATTTCTTCATTTTACCGCTGCTCCTTTCTATATTTTAAAATCAATTTAGAACAGCTTTACCACTTAAGCAACTGTACAGTTTTTCCCGACCAGCTCTTAATTCATTACTTTTGAAAGAGATGCAGGCCCACACTGATAGATCTCCTGGGGGAAGAAAGGAACTTAGTCTATCAGGTGGGCCATGCTGGTTTCCACTTTGTTTTTGATGTTGCACATGATTGAAATAATCATATGAGCATCAAAAACATATATGGAAACCACATCGATGGAATTCCAGACTTATTTAATGTAAAATAATAACTTTTCGATTGTTAACTTATTTGTATTAAATAGTTTATAAATTGGATTATGCTATAAGCTGTTAAAATAGGGATCATAACAAAACCTGTGATTATTAGGATCCATGGTGTAGCACTACAGCAGCGGAAAAATAATCTCATCAGCAATTCCTTTTATTTTATTAATGGACAAAAAAACTGTTGCTCTGAAAGCGCAGCTTTTCACTCCTTGTAACATGATCAGAGATAGTATTTTTTGGCCAGCAGTTTTTAAAAACAGGTGCGGATTCACCAATGAACTCATAGTTTTTTCTGTATTTGATCAATGGCCCAATGTTATAGCGAAAAACATTAATTCCAAATGATTCTATCGAACAAAGCAAATCAGTATTAATAAAAACCTTATAATTGTTTGCAAAATATTTGCTCATGAAAAAAATTAGCTCAAGGGCTGAGGCACCGTCAAAGTCTCCTTCCAATTCAATATGGATGTCTTTCCCCTTAGTTTTAGCATCTATATTGAATTTCGGTTGCATGCTCTTTTCCTTCGATCTTTGTTTGTGCAGTTCGCACGAGTTTATTTATTTCAAATCCAGTTTGATCATTGATAGAACTATCCCTGATAATCTGTCGTATTCTACGACTACATTGTCGCCCGCTTTGAAGTTCTTAAGTTCAACATCAAAACTAGCTGTTAGAGATATTGCCATGCCAGTATTATCCGCTATAGCGACCTTTCCGGTATCAGGGCTTATATCGGCAATTGTCCCCGCAACTTTAATCAAACTATTATCTTTTGATTCCTTGGAAAACACCGTTTCGCTGAAAGCGAAAATTAACAGGCCAATAAAAAACAGTGATAATAATTTTACGGGCAAGGATTTTTTCATTTTATTTACCTCCATTAATAAGACATCATAAAAAATTAGGTGATGTCTATGTTATTATAAAATATGTGCTATTTTGTTCCGGAACAAATTTAGATCTACAAGCTTAATGCTAAGATTCGCAAAGCAATTGTGTAAGTTCGGAAATAACAAAGGGTTTTTTAAGAAAACAAGCCTGATGCATTGTGTGTTCTTCTTGAAGAGGAGTTTGAAATTTGGTCCATTCACCACTCATATAAATGGTTTTCACCTCAGGACTATGTTGTCTTATAGCTCTGACCATTTCGATTCCGTTTTTTCCTGGCATCTGAATATCGGTGAGAATAATGTCAGGTTTGAAATCGAGGGAAACCATATAGCCTTCCTCGCCATTAATAGCTGTTTTAATATTATAAACAGCCCCTTTTTCAAACATGTTATCTAATATAATTTTAGCAAGATTGGCTATTCGTTCATCATCATCGACTATTAACACTTTTGTTCTGTCCATGTTTTAAACTCCCTATTAAGAGTTAGCTATGGTTGGTTTTTTTATTATCAAATATACTATAACTCTTTAATATTATATTCTAATTGGTTTATGATGCATATGAGGTTTTTGTTACCCCAATAATGATTCTTACGAGCCAAAAAATTATATAACTAAATTTTTAGCAGGCTTCCGGAAAGCTACATATAGATAAGCAAAGTGTGGGCCAAAAAAGGGCATATTGTATAATATGTTGATATATATAATAATTAATAACAGAAGGATAAATTATTATGAACTTTTTGAAGGGTATTTCATACAAAAAAAATTGTCAGAGATGCGGGCTTTTGCCTAAATATTTGATAATATAGAAAAAATATGCGTAGGGTAAACCATACGCTTTATTTTGGTTTTTTAAAATCTGCTGAATTTATATTGTGCTTTTTAAGGAGCTCATAAAAATCAGCGCGGTATTTTCCGGCCAGTTCTGCTGCTTTACTTATGTTTCCTTCGGTTATTGAAAGTATATTTGACATATATTCTTTTTCGAAATTGTTTTTTGCCTCTTTAAGCGGTTTTATATTTTCATCTTTGGTTTTCTGGGATTGAAGGATTGTCTCTTCACCAATGGTATTTCCAGTGCTCATTGCTACTGCATACTCTATGGTATTTTCCAGTTCTCTTACATTACCCGACCAGTCACGAGATAAAAGGCCTTGAATAGCAGAAGGTGTAATTTCTTTTATGTCTTTTTTCATTTCTATGGAAAATCTTTTTATAAAATGAGTTACCAGAACCGGGATGTCTTCTTTTCTTTCTCTTAAAGGCGGCAGGTGTATAGGAATAACATGGAGGCGGTAGAACAGGTCGTTGCGAAAGACTCCTTTCTCGACTTCCATTGCCAGGTCTTTATTGGAAGCAGCTATTATTCTGACATCAGCTTTAACAGAATTTTCCGACCCAAGAGGATAAAACTCTCTTTCCTGAAGGACTCTCAATAGCTTAGCCTGCATGAGTAACGGTGTTTCGGTTATTTCATCTAAAAGCATAGTGCCGCTATTAGCCTGGGCAAACAGTCCTTTTTTGTTAGAAATAGCTCCAGTAAAAGCCCCTTTTTTGAAACCAAACAGCTCACTTTCAAGCAGGTTCTCTGGTATGGCCGCACAGTTAATAGCCAAAAATGGGTTATCTTTTCTCAAGCTGGCAAGGTGCAGTGCTTTTGCTATCAGTTCTTTGCCTGTGCCGCTTTCACCCTGTATGAATACATTAGAATCAGTCTCTGCTGCCATAGCTACCTGTTCCAAAACAGCCTTCATTTTTCTGCTCTTGTAAATTATACTCTTGAATTCATAACGTTCCCCGACAATGTTTTTAAGTCTTCGGATCTCTTTTGAGAGCCTTGTCCTTTCAATGCCGTTTTTGATCTGTAATAAAAGCTGGCGATGGTCAAAAGGCTTTGTTAGATAGCTATAGGCTCCCTTTTGCATGGCATCAACTGTGCTTTCTATGGTTCCATAGGCAGTTAATATGATTACCGGCATTTCAGGGCGGATGTCATGCAAGGTTTCCATGAGTTCAATACCGTTTTTACGGGCGAGTTTCAGGTCAACCAAAGCCAGATCAAAATCTTCTTCCCTGGTTATTGCTGTTGCCTTCTGAACGTCAGCTATTGTAGTTGCCATGTAGCCTTCGGTCTCAAGCCTCATCTGCAATACTTTTAAGATATTTATATCATCATCAACTATCAGTATCTTTTCCATCCATACCTCATTTATGATTAACGGCTCTTTTTTTTCTCTGGATGTTTAAATCGATCTCTTTTAATTTTTCTATCTGGTGTTGTAATTCATTTGATCTCTTATCCTTTTCCTGGTTATCTTTTTTTAGAATAGTACATTTTTCTATTAAACTTATTATTTCTGCACGCTGTTTGCCATTTTTTATATTTTGTTCCATAATTTGATTTAAAAGTGATGCATATGTTTGAGCTTGAAGCTTCAGATTGTTTTCCGGAAATTCTTTTATTACTCTTTTGAAATATTGTAATGATTTTTTATAATCTTTATCAGGATTTTTTGGGTGAGCATAGATTAAACCCATCTGAAAAAGTGCAACATCTGTAATTTGAGGGTCTTCTTTTAATAGCTGTTGATACTTACCCAGAGCTTGTTTATAATCACCTGTCGCCATAAGATCTTGTGTTTCTACCAGCGTATGCTTTGCTTTTAAAGCACACCCTGTAATAGCTGAAAAATATAAAACTATGATAATGCAGGTAAGGTAAAAGAAAAGGTGCTTCCTTTTCCATGTTTGCTTTCGGCCCATATTTGTCCTCCATGAACAGTTATAATGTGCTTTGCAATAGAAAGTCCCAGGCCGGATCCTCTTTCAGATGCCCTTCCACTTTCAATTCGTTTGAATTTTTCAAAAACCAGTTCAAGCTCCTTTTCCGGAATTCCATAACCGGTATCTGTAACTGAGATTTCGATCATCCCTTTATTATTTATTAAAGCAGAAATGATTATCTTTCCTTTTTCAGGCGTAAATTTCAGGGCATTTCCAAGTAACTCCTCAACAACCTGGATTATCCTATCCTGATCAATATTTGCAGGTGACAACTCATTTGTAAGATTTGTTGTAAATTCAATACCCCTTTTTTGCGCAAGAGGCGATAATTTTAAGACGTTCATCTTTACGATTGGAAGAATATCTGTGACTTCGAAATGATAATCCATCATCTTTGCCTCCATGCGGGAAAGATCGAGGATTCTATTAACTTCATCTATAAGCCTCTTGCACTCGTCTTTTATAATCATGAAGAGTTGATGCTGTTTTTCGGGCATGTCTGCAAAAACTCCTTCCAGCAACATAGCTGAAGCTTCCTGTATTGCAGTAAGAGGAGTACGCAATTTATGGGATATATGGCTTATAAAGTCAATCTTCAAATCATCCAGCTCTTTAAGACGTTCGCACATAGCATCAAATGCTGTAGTAAGTTCTCCTATTTCAGGAGGAGAAGAAATAGCCAGCGTTTTAGGATATCTGCCTTTTGCAACCTCCTTTGTTTTTTCTTTCAAAAGAAGTATCGGTCGGTTAATACTTCTTGTGTTTATAATAGTAATAACAATTACCATCAATACAGCAATTGCTACAGTAGCAGTAGTAACTTTTATAACTTGAATGCTTATTTTGCTGGCTGCCCGGGTTTTCTTCAATCTGTCCCGTTCTACTGTCCTGACAAGTTCTTTTAGATTTCGATCTATATTGGCTACTAGTTTCTCTCTTTTTCCTTTATAAATTATATAGCTTTCTTCGTTATAATCCTGGCTAAGCAAGGATGATTTAGCTTCATCCCTGAATAAAGAGAGGTACATATTATATGCAATATTAGCAGCGTTTACCAAACTCCTTTTATAAGATGTGTCAGTAATTTTATTTAATTTTCCTATAGCTTCCGGGAAATATTTTTCTGACTTCCAAAAATGCATATAGAAATCCTGATCTTTTAAAACGAAAAATTTTTCTTCAAATTCCAGTTGGGTAAGCAAATAGTCTTTGAGCTCTGTGGTAATATCTGTTGAGGCATCATCAACTGAAATAATAGAATTAATAATTTGATTAACTTGGTTGAGTCTGAAAAAGGCATATACTCCCAGGCCAATAATTAAAACTATAATTGCAAGATAGCCGATTATAAGCCTTGTAAAGATAGTAAGCTTCATATAGGATATTATCCTTAATAAAATTAAATCGCGGTGGTTGTGTGAAAAAGATTTTTTTTCAAGTTGTTAGCTTTTACGAGTATCCTCATCATGATCATGATTTCAGTGCTATCAATGTTTATGCCCGGTTTGAATTCTGATGATTATTTAAAATTTAGTAACCATAAAAACACTGCAAGTTTATTAATTATTACGGAGAAATTCAATTTGGTAATGGCTGCTCAAGCTGGACATAATTGAGAAGTTTAGGTACTCATAACCAAACAATTACACTTGAATAGGAAAATTATTTTGACAAACGATATAAATGATATTTTGAGTGAAAGCAATTAAAATATAATCGGGGCAGTAAGAGAATGGGAAATTTTAAAAAATGCCCCTTACTGCAAGTAAGACTTTAAAAATGCTGTAATGTTTTGGCACTTCACAAATACTACTCAACATAAAGGTATTGCCCGGCAAGTATTTTGCTGTCTGACCTCAGGTTGTTGATATCTAGAAGCCTGTTAAGGGGCATCTTATAACTTTGTGCTATTTTATAAGGACTATCCCCTCTTTTAATTAGATATTTTTTGAAACTGTTATTGTCTTGGCTATTAATATCCGATTTTTGTAAATACAGGACCTGCCCTATGCGAAGATTTAATGATTTTAGATTATTAAGCTCCTGTATATTTTTAATTGTCGTATTATTTCGTTTGGCTATGATCCAGATGGACTCACCGCTTTTAACGACATGCTTTAGAGGGTGTGCTCTCTTTTGCTGCCTTATTTCCTGAGTTGTTTCTGCCAGCTTATATTTTGAAGAAGATGATCCACTGCCCGGAACCTTGAGAATAGTTCCTACACGAATAGTCGATTTTCGCATGCTGTTTGCAAGCATTAAGGTTTTAACGCTTGTACTATAACGTTTTGCAATTCCGGAAAGCGTATCTCCTCTTTTAACTTTATAATAAAATCTATTCGGTTTTATATTGGAGACAGGAATTGTATCTATCTTTGCTATCAATTCCTCACTCTTATCAGGGGGGACTTTAAAAATATAATTTGACGGAGGTAAAATTCCATACCTTAGCTCGGGATTAAGACGTCGTAAAACATTTTCATCAACATCTATCTTTTGGGCAATATCTTTAATACGAACCTGTTTTGCAATTTCAGTGGTTTCAGATTCTACCGGGCATTCAATATCGGTCATATCAATCCCGTATTTTTCAGGATTGGAAAGTATGTGAAGTGTTGCTAAAAATCGCGGAACATATCTTGCAGTTTCTCTGGGGAGCTTTTCATAAAGATCCCAGAAATTATCCAGATAGTTTACATTTTGATCCCTTATTACCCTTAATACTCTTCCTTCTCCACAATTGTAAGCTGCAAGCACTGTTGTCCAATCGCCGAACATTTCATGCAGTTCTTTAAGATAAGCTATTGCCGCATGTGTAGCTTTTTCAGGATCAAGTCTTTCATCAACAAACATATCCCTTTTTAAACCGAACTTATATCCTGTTGATGGAATAAATTGCCAAAGGCCAAGTGCTCTGGCAGAAGAAAGAGCGGTTACCTTGAATCCGCTTTCAATTAATGGCAACCATGACAACTCAAGAGGGATTCCGGCTTTTCTAAGTTCTTCAACTATTTTTGCCCGATACCTTCCTGAACGTTTTAGTGAGTCTTTAAAAAAATTTCTTTCACCACCGGTAGTGAAAAGATTGATTTCTGCCTGGACATGGCTATTCATTACCAAAGGAATTGCTTTATGGTTTCCATTAACTGCAAAGTTTCTTGAAGCATAAATTTCTAATATTCTTTTTGAAATAGTAAACCTAATATCTTCTTTTTGCTGAACTAAATTTGTATTATTACCATTGACATCTACTGATAGAATTAAAGAATAAGCATGATCTAAAGCTTCTATTGCATTTTCCAGTTCACCATTTTGCCATAAATCCTGAGATATCTGGCAATAATCAAGCGCTTCATCCATTTTGGTTTGAGCATTTTTTTTGGAGGCAGCTTTTTTCACTGAAGGAGCCGGAACATTTCCAACCTCTTCATCTTCAGAATCAGGGGAGACAGGCGTTAGGTCATCATTAAGTGGAGAGGCGCATTTTCCTGCAGTCGTTTCTTTTTCAGGAATAATAATAGTGTCAGATTCAATTGCATCATCAGTGTCAGAATATTGACTGTTTGAAGGGTTTTTATTATCAATTGCAGCAAGTGCAGTATCCGAATTGTTAGTTTGTGAGATTTGGGTATTGCCGATATGAGCACAACCGGCTACTAAAATAATTAATAAAAATGTAAATATTATGACAGGTATATTTTTCAAAGTATTTATCCTTAATTTTAAAGATAGCTAAGTTTCTGCTTCATAACAAAAACAAAAAATATTCTTGTGTAAGTCTGCTTTTGATCGGTTACTGCTATAGCAGGTTCGTTTCATAAAGTAAAATGCAATCACCGTGCCATGAAAAAGCATCACTATATCGTATCTGGTCAGAGCCAGTTTCAAAACGCCCCATTTTGGCCGATCTCTGCGTTGGGCTCAAATTTCAATCCTCGAAATACTTAATGTATTCCTGTGGTTGAAATTTTCGCCCGCCTTGAGCTTGACCAAACTGAAACGTTTTGAAAGTGGCTCGGTCAGTTTTAAATTTAACATTGGGACTATTTTAACTATATTGGTTTGTTCTTTAAATGCACGATGTATTGTTTCGGTTGAGATTATTGCCTTTCATACTTTAAATCAAAATCAAATATTTTTCAAAAGACTCAATTTATATCTGCTATTATAAAAAAATATTTCACATTAAAATCGATAATTATAGTGGTAGGATTAATATAGTCATCTGAATTACTATGTAAACTCAATTGGGGTTTTTTTTGATTAAGGTTTTTAGGATTTATTTGGAATCCACATGCTCATCACAAATACCAACCTGTGTTTTCAAAGGGTTAATCAAACAAATAACTGGTAACTTGTCAAGAATAATCCAATATAAGATTAAAATGTGGCGAATTGCCTTATTGGCAAATTAAATATTATCATTAATAATTAAAGAAATTTATACAGGCATGGAATTATTTTATTTATATCAATAAATATTTTTTAAAAAAACAGTTGATCTTTTATTTATAACAGATTAGAAGAAAGACTTATTATAATTCTGACGGTGAATTTTTGCGACTGCATCGTTAAATAATTAAAGATATTACAAGATAGAGTTAATAATTTTTTAAAATATAAGGTTATCGTAATTGTGTATAATTAATACATCAATTATTGAGTTTGAGTTGTAACGCTTTCGATTACATGGGCCTTTAAATTAGTTATATTTATTTTTTGGTCTGATATATTGTAAATATATAAAGTTAGACGAGCCAGAGTAGCTCAGTAGGTAGAGCGCCTCACTTGTAATGAGGATGTCGCGGGTTCAATTCCTGTCTCTGGCTCCAAATGTCATAAGGGTGGGGTTCCCGAGTGGTCAAAGGGAACAGACTGTAAATCTGTCGGCGAAGCCTTCGGAGGTTCAAATCCTCCCCCCACCACCAACCTTGAAAGCGAGTCGGATGTAGGAGATTCTGCGGGTATTTTAGAATCGTTTTTGAACTACATGGCTTTCTTCTGGATTGTTGCTCTAAAATTCGTTGAAAACCATTAATATATTTAAGATGCAATATGGTTTCATAGAAGATGATGCAGGTATAAGCGGGAGTAGCTCAGTTGGTAGAGCTTCAGCCTTCCAAGCTGGATGTCGCGAGTTCGAGTCTCGTCTCCCGCTCCATATATGGAATTTATATAATTGCATCAAGAGCTATCAATATAGCACAGTTGAAATGCCCACGTAGCTCAGTAGGTAGAGCACTTCCTTGGTAAGGAAGGGGTTCACCGGTTCGATTCCGGTCGTGGGCTCCATAATCGGAAATTTTCGCCTATAAGGAAATATATAATAGTTATATCTGAATAGGTATTGACATTTGTAGCTTTAACCTATTGAATATAGGAATTTATAATACCAAAATATTGGGAGGGTATTGAAAATGGCTAAGAAGAAATTTGAGAGGAAGAAGCCGCATGTTAATGTTGGTACCATAGGTCATATAGATCATGGCAAGACAACACTAACGGCTGCGA
>JAHITX010000004.1 GCA_018817425.1 Pseudomonadota bacterium | reverse complement strand
TCGCTACTTTTGCTTTAAACGTTGCTCCATGATTCCTTCTTAATTTCTTCATTTTACCGCTGCTCCTTTCTATATTTTAAAATCAATTTAGAACAGCTTTACCACTTAAGCAACTGTACAGTTTTTCCCGACCAGCTCTTTAGCAGTTCCTAGTTTTACTCTTGGAGTTGGAATGATAACATTGCCAAATGGAACATATATTCAATCCGATCCTGGGATTTCGGTAGGCATCTCATGGAAATCTTCAGCTTATGTAGTTATGACGGTATGGCAATTACACTCAGTTAAAAAACTCTGGTAGATTATTTTTATCCTTTGGAAGCTTTACCCTGTCGCTTGCGATGGAGGAAAGCTTTTAAAAACAATCGAATAATTAAAGGTTCTTTTTTAAAAAATGTGGAGCTATAATGCAGGCATTTGAGATTTCAGTAATTCTATTTTTAGTTATGTTCCTTACAGAGTATATATTATTTAGCTTAATGGTGCCTTTTTACTTTAAAAATGGCCCGTTTAGTATCATATTAAATTATAGGCTTTCAAAAAATAAAAATGATAAAAATGCTCATATTTCTGCAAAAAATTATGTAAAAAAATGGTATGTAAAAAAATTAAACAATAATATACTGATTGCCCTTAGACCTACTCGTAAATTATTTTATCAAAAAGGCATTTTCCCAACTCAAAGAATATTTTTAAGCATTGAAAAAAACATACCCAATGATAATGTACGTTGTGAAATTCGCCCGTTTTATTCTTTTATGTTATTGCCAGTATTTATGGCTTTGATTATGTTTAGTAATTTAATTTATAATGCCCCATATTCAAATGCTCCTATGAAGCTATTTTTATTTTTCGTTATGTGTTTTATTTCTATAGCAGTATTCCTACCATTTAGGCCAAGGAATAATTTTATTAAAGAACAAATAGATGAGCTATTATCCGATTTTTACGAAAAAGAATACAGGTCAAGTGAGGGCCAGCTTGGGTAGAGTAGAGAGATGGTTTATACAATTTTAGGACCAGCTTGGGGACATTCCTCCTTATGTCAAGCAAAAACGTGTAAAATATAATTCAAATATAATCAGTTATTTATATTCTTCGCTATATTGAGAGAACACCTCTATTGCTGCACTTTTGGTAATGTGCATTTTGCTTCCGGCGGTTATCTCATGCGGCGAATTCTTTATCTAATCGTTACGTTTATCCGGCATCCCAGCTATTGGCTGACCGCCACATCATTCCTTATCCAGATTAAAGAATTCAGAGAGAAGCCCTTAAATTGTCCCTCCCGGAGTTGTTTCGCTCCAACGTCCTTGAACGGGCTTTCTCGCCGAAAATGCTCAAAGCAGTATATGCTTTGATTTAATTTAATTGTATGGTTGTTTGATGCTAATCTAAATCCGTCGTTAAACGGCTTGCATCAAACGGTTCATTCTTTTTAAGCATAGTCCATGCAATCACTAATAACTTTGCAGCCAATTTTACCCGCATTTTTGTTCGGATACCCCGTTCCTTTTGACGACCTTCCAACATGTTATAAAAAAGTTGCCGAAAATTATCATTGACATTGGAAGCAATCAATCCGGCTTGGTATAGTCCGTATCGCAGATCGGAATTCCCCGGTCAATGCCTATGATGCCGAAGGCAACCGCATCTCCACCACTGACCAGGCCGGAAAAACAACAACATTAGAGTATGATGCTGTCAATCGTCTGGTGCGCACGATCTATGCAGACAGCAGCGCAACTCAAATGGAATACAATAGTGCCGGTCAGCTCAAGGTTTCAGTAGATGCCCTGGGCAACCGTACAACGTTCGCCTATGACGCAGCCGGTCGCAGACTTTCGGTTACCGATGCTTTGGGCCGGGGCAACTTGCCTCTGCAATGGGTGTAAGCCGCAGATCAGTAAATGAGCTTTGTACCGGCAAAAGATCTATCACCGTTGACACTGCATTAATGCTGGCAAAAGTATTCGGCAATACACCAAATTTTTGGCTTAATTTACAGCAACGCAATGATATATGGACAGCATTACACTCACCAAAGCGTATGGAAAAAATTGAGAGTGTTAAACCGATTCGTGAAGCGATGGCTTGAGTTTGATAATTATATGACAGGCCAACCGTAGTATATAACGTCCTTGACAAACTGGACTTATTAATCTTTTATTTTTCTACGTATCAATGTTTTTGCAACAGCATATCAGAAGCATCCAGCCTTGCTCGCCTCGGCATATTTATTATCCTTTAATAATTTATAGAACGCTCGCAATATGTCCAATTAGTCAAGGACCCAAACCTTCCCCCAACGCAGAGATCGGCCAAAATGGGGCGTTTTGAAACTGGCTCAAGCCTTTATCAATTGTTCATTGCAACGGCCAGATGATGTCATGAGACAAAAAGCATTTCTATCCTTTTCGCTTCCGATAATTGCCATAAGATCATTAGGCTTTAAAATAAAGTCAACACCAGGATTTGGCTTTAGCTGCCCATCCCTGAGAACACCTACCAACGAAGCACCTGATTTTTTGCGAATTTCACTCTCACCTATCGATTTATAGGCAATCGGGCTTTCCGGAACTAAACTCACCCATTGCAAATCAAATTGTTGTTCAGCGCCTCGGAGTTGGGATAGTACTCGATAATCGTTATCTTTGTTATACAAATGTGCATAAAGTTCCTGTCGAACGGTATCGGTATGTCGTTGGACTTCGGTAACCGGAACCCGGAGACGGAGAAGGGCTTGACGGGTCATTTCGAGGCTTGCTTCGAACTCTGGGAATACAACCTCGGAAACACCCAAGTCCTTCAATAAATCGAAAGAATCCTGGCTCGATGTTCTTGCTACTATTTCAAGTTTGTTATTCAAACGCTTTGCCCGCACTATGACCAATCTTGCTGAAACAATTACGGGGATTGTCAAAATCAGAAGGGTAGCATCTTTTATCCTGGCAGCATCAAGGACGGTTTCCTGGCTGGCATCGCCATAAACGACCGCCATATCGGCATTCTTGGCTTTTTCAAAACGCAGGTGATCAAGCTCAATGATTACAAATTGCACGTCTAAACGCTTCATGACCTGCGCTATTTGAAAACCTACGCGCCCGCCGCCGGCTATAACTACATGGTTGCCAAAGCCAGTATTGGGTATGTTAGATGACTCAAGCGCTTCATGCCGAAACCAGCGCTTCTTTAATGCGTATATCCGTGTAGTCTGGCCCGAAATGAGTGGTGTTAGTACCATAGTCAGGATTGCGGAGGTCAATACCAAAGAGTAAAGATCGCTTCCAATAGAGTTCGTTGACAATCCCACATTTGCCAGAACAAAGGAGAACTCACCAATTTGAAACAGGCCCAGTCCAACAGCCAGGGGTATTACATATTTATATTTGAATATTCGAGCTATGAAAGCAAAGATAAATCCTTTGCAAATTCCTACGGCCAGCACTAATAAAAGAACCTGCCAGATATGATCAAAAAGAAATATTGGATCTAAAAGCATTCCAACCGATGTAAAAAACAACAACCCAAAAAGATCGCGAAGGGGAATAATATCACTTAGGGCTTGGTGGCCGTAGTCCGACTCGCTTAAAACCATACCGGCAACAAAAGCACCAAAGGCAAAAGAAAGCCCAACCATATGTGTGAAATAACCCACGCCCAACCCAATGGCGGTGGTTGCAAGCAAAAAAAGTTCCCTTGAACCTAACCTGGCGATATGTGTCATTAGGTATGGCAACAACTTTGTGCCAAGCAATATCATCCCTGCAATGAAAGCTGCTGCTTTAATTACTGCTAAACCTATGGCAGACAACCCAACCGCCGGATTGTTCAGCTGAGGAAGTATTATCATCATCGGAATCACAGCCAAATCCTGCACAATTAGCATCCCAATCATCACTTTGCTTGAAAGGGTGCCCAGCCAGCCTTGGTTCATGAGCGTTTTGAGGATGACCATGGTGCTCGAAAGAGAGATAAGGGCACCAAGCCAAAGAGACGGCTTCCAATCCCAGCCCATCAAGTGCCCGATACCAAAACCGAGACCTACTGTAAGGATAATTTGGATGGGGGTTCCTATAAGAGCCACTTTTTTAACTGGCTTTAGATCCTTAAGAGAAAACTCCAGCCCGAGTGCGAAAAGAAGAAGTGCAATGCCGATCTCGGCAAGCAATTTGATCTCGGGAATATTTGATATCAGACCTCCTGTATATGGTCCTAAAATAACCCCCGCAACGATATAGCCTAAGATTAATGGTTGCTTAAGTCGTTGCATTACCAAACCACATAAAAATGCAGCAACAATAATAAGGATGATATCAGTAGCAATGCCCATTAATTTATCCTATTATATTGCAGGATCTATCAGCCCTGCATCTTCAAACCCTTTTTTCCTTAAAAAGCAGCTATCGCAAAGACCGCATGCGCTGCCGTCAGGGCCGGGATCATAGCAGCTATGGGTTAGTGAATAATCAACTCCGAGTTCTATTCCTTTTTTTATAATCTGGGCTTTTGTCATTTTGATTAAGGGAGTATTTATTTTGAGACGATTTTTCCCTTCGACCCCGGCTTTTGTTGCAAGGTTTGCCATACGTTCGAATGCTTTGATAAATTCGGGTCTGCAATCGGGATAGCCGCTGTAATCAATCGCATTAACGCCTATAAATATATCAACAGATTTCATTACTTCGGCCCATGCAAGTGCATGAGATAAAAAAATGGTGTTTCTTGCAGGAACATATGTGACAGGGATTCCTTTACTTATTGAATTAAGCGATCTTGATTTAGGTACTTTGATATCAGCTGTTAAAGCTGATCCACCGATTTTATCAAGATCAATATTTATTATAATATGCTTCTTTGCTTTAAATACTTCCGCTATCTTTTTTGCCGCATTGAGTTCATGAAAATGGCGTTGACCGTAAAAAAAACTCATGCCAAAAAGATCAAACCCTTCATGTTTTGCAATAGCCATTACGGTTGTGGAATCAAGGCCTCCGCTTAAAAGTACTATGGCTTTTTTTCGCATTTTATTTCCCTTAATTTACTTATACGCCTCTTAATATATCTGGCCAGATTATTTTATGTAATTGAATTTGGAGCCGAACACTTAATTTATCTTTTAGTATCCATTGCGCCAAATCCGATAATTCTATTGTATTATAGATAGGAGAAAAAAAAATATTTCCCCGAGGAAATTCTTCAGGTATTTGTTTTACGATTTTTTTTGCAAAATCATAATCATTTCTGTTTCCCATTATAAATTTGATCTGGTCTTTTTTGCCAAGCTTATTTAAATTATCAAGATCGTTTTTTGAAGACATTTGACTTGACGGGCATTTTATATCAATAATTTTAATACATCGTTTATCAATGCTGCTTATATCAATACTTCCGTTTGTTTCAAGCAAAACAGTATAATTATCATCTAAAAGTTTTTCTATTAATACCGGGGTTTCTTCCTGTAACAAAGGTTCTCCACCGGTAATTTCAACCAAAGAGCAGCCAAAGACTGATATTTTTTTTATAAGGTTATCTATTTCTATTTCAGTACCTTCGTCATATGCATATTGTGTGTCACAATAATTGCATCTTAAGTTGCATCCGGTTAACCTTATAAAAGTGCAAGGTAACCCGCTGTATAAAGATTCACCCTGTATGCTGTAAAAAATTTCATTAACTAATAATGTCATATCCCTAAGCCTTGTTTTGAGACCTTTTCATAACTTCTTTATAACTGTTTATAAAGACATTGTTTATTTACATCAATATTATAATAAATAGCAAACCATAATGGCCGTTTCTATCGTATTTAAAAAACTGCTTGACATGCATGATTCGAAAATATAAAAATACAGGTAAGTTTTAGTCAATTTTGACAAAGACTTATCAAAAACATTTATTAAGGAAATATGATGAATACAATAACAGGCAGATTTTACGGTTTCT
Source organism: Pseudomonadota bacterium (assembly GCA_018817425.1). NCBI lineage: Bacteria > Pseudomonadati > Pseudomonadota > Pseudomonadota bacterium. The sequence goes on along the minus strand of JAHITX010000004.1, from coordinate 66,789 downwards.
ATTATTATTATTTTAGCACCGGTCTGCCTGCGCTGCGTTGAGGTAACTACATACTAAACGCAAAAAGCCATGGGCGGATTCCCGGAACCCACGGCTTTTTTAGTTTTACAGGCCGTGGAGAAGGTAATCTTCACGGCCTTTTTGCATTAAAACGGGAGAAATGAAAAATGACAATCATAGGAAAGCAAGTCAGGATGGAGCGCATTATGAACCGCAATACCGGTAAAACCGTTATTGTTCCAATGGATCACGGTATTTCCGTTGGGCCTATTGAAGGGATTCAGGATATGAAAAGCGCTGTGCAAATGGTTTCAGATGGCGGGGCAAATGCAATCGTAGAACATAAAGGTCTTGTGGGAGCAGGACACAGAAGGGGCGGAAGAGATATAGGGCTCATTGTTCATCTTTCCGCATCAACAAGCCTTTCTCCCAATCCAAATGCAAAGACTCTTGTTTGTTCGGTTGAAGAAGCAATCAAACTTGGTGCCGATGCTGTTTCAATACATGTTAATATTGGAAACGGTTCGGAAAAAGATATGCTAAGAGATTTTGGAATGGTTGCCTATGAAGCAAAAACCTGGGGCATGCCCCTTCTTGCAATGATCTATCCAAGAGGAGAAAAAATTAAAGATGAGTATGATGTAAATTATATCAAGCATGCCGCCCGTGTGGGTGATGAAATAGGCGCAGATATAGTTAAAGTATCCTATACCGGTTCGGCTGAGTCATTCAAAGAGGTTGTTGACGGATGTTCGATTCCTGTCGTGATTGCAGGCGGGGCAAAAATGAACTCGGACAGGGAAATCCTGGAAATGGTAAAGGGTTCAATAGAAGCAGGAGGCGCGGGCGCTTCAATCGGGCGCAATGTGTTTCAGCATAAAAATCCTGCAAAAATGGTTCAGGCCATATCATTAATTGTGCATAATAATGCAAGTGTTGAGGATGCGCTTAAAATTGTTGAATAATTTTTCATAATTATATAAAGGATTGAAAAATGCAAAAAATTTGGGTAAAGGTCGATCCTTGGAATAAAGATTTAATTACAACCGCACTTGAGGGCGGTGCCGATGGAGTTCTGGTTCCGAAAGGTTATTCGGAAAAAGTAAAAGAACTTGGTAAAATTCAGACAATTTCTGAAGATGGGGATTTAAAGATAGGAAAAGATGTTATCTTTTATACTATAAAAAGCGGTGCGGACGAAGATGAAATAACCAAACTGAGTCTTAACAAGAAAGTAATCCTTGAATGCACTGACTGGACTGTAATTCCTCTTGAAAATCTTATAGCAAAAGGAGCCGATATTATCGCTCAGGTTCAAAACTATCAGGAAGCCTCTACAGTTTGCGGCATTCTTGAAAAGGGTGTAAAACATATACTTTTTAATTCTTCCGATATGGTAGAATTAAAAAAAACATTAACTATGATTAATGCAGGAACGGATAATGTGTCTCTTGAGCATGCTGAAATTGTTGAAGTAACACCTGCCGGAATGGGGGATAGAGTATGTGTTGATACCTGTACTTCGATGACTCCCGGACAGGGCATGCTGGTTGGAAACAGCAGCAGTGCTCTTTTTCTTGTTCATGCTGAAACGGTAGAAAACCCTTATGTGTCTCCAAGACCTTTCAGGGTTAATGCCGGAGCTGTTCACGCCTATACGAGAGTGCCGGGCGGAAAAACCAGATATCTTTCCGAACTTAGCGCCGGAGATCAGGTTTATATAGCAGATTATAAAGGCAATTTGACTGCTGCAATAGTTGGAAGACTCAAAATTGAAAAGCGTCCTCTTATGATAATTAAGGCATTGGCAGCCGGTAAAAAGATTACAACTATTTTACAAAATGCCGAAACTATAAGATTAACCAGTCCGGATGGGAAACCGATATCTGTTGTGAGTCTTAAAAAAGGGGATAAAGTTCTGGTGGCGATAGAAGAAAGCGGGAGGCATTTCGGTTATAAAATAGATGAATCAATAATAGAACAATAATAATTTATTAAGCGGATTAAACGAATATTATTATGGGAAATATAAACAAAAAAAGTACTAAGGCTGACACTGTGTCTGAAAATGCACCTAATAATGTTATAGATGATTTAAGAAACAGTATTGACAAAATTGATGGCAAAATTTTAGGCCTGATAAATGAAAGGCTTCTTCTTGCAAAGGAAATAGGCAAGATGAAGGCAAAAAAAGGGAAAAAAGTTTTAGATATAGCACGTGAAAAAGCTGTTATTGAAAAACTGAAGACCCTAAACAAAGGCCTTCTTGGCGAACAAGCTCTTAATCATATATTTTCAGAAATAATTGCAGCTTCGCGGGCAATCCAGAATCATCATTCTGTTGCTTATCTTGGCCCGGAGGCTACTTTTTCCCATATCGCAACAATGAGCTATTTTGGGCGCTCTGTTAATTATGTACCACAGGCCACAATCGGCGATATATTTAAAGAAGTAGAAAAAGGTTCATGTCTTTACGGAGTGGTTCCGGTTGAAAATTCTATTGAAGGTTCGGTCAATTATACTCTTGATCTTTTTTTTGAATCGGATTTGAAAATATGTTCGGAATTGTACCACCCGATATCACATGATCTTTTGTCAACGGTTGATTCCATAAGTAAAATCAAAGTAATCTACTCACATCGCCAGGTATTTCCCCAGTGCAGGAACTGGATTCAGAAAAATCTTCCGGAAGCTGAACTTATAGAATGTGACAGCACTGCCAATGCCGCCCGCAGAGCTTGTGATGATCCTAACTCGGCCGCTATTGCAAGCAGTATGGCTGCACATATCTATAAGCTCCATGTAATTGCATCGAAGATTGAAGATGTTTCAAGAAATACTACACGGTTTCTTGTTATAGGAAAAGATGAGACAAGAAGAACCGGGGTTGACAAGACTTCTATTATGTTTGTAACACCTAATGTTTCTGGGGCTTTGTACAAAATATTAAAGCCCATAGCAGAATCAGAGATAAATATGGTAAAGCTTGAGTCAAGGCCTACAAAGCATGAAAACTGGAGCTATTTTTTCTTTGTCGATATCGAAGGACATATTAATGATCCTGTTGTTTCTTCTACGATTAAGAAAATGAACAAGATTTGCCTTTACCTAAAATGCCTTGGGTCATATCCTATGGCAAAAAATACCATATAGTGAATTGAGTGATAATTATAATTGAATGAAGGATTCAAGGGTTCCAGGGGCCGAGGATTCAAGTGAAACCTCATATACATCTAAGGTTTGACCCCTCGAATCCTTGACCCCTGGAACCCTTTTAGCTAAATATAATATTAAACTAAAATCTTTGCCTAAAGGCGGGGGTTTTCCTTCCATTCGTCGAATGGGACAATAACCATGATAGAAATACATCCTAAAATTGTTAATAAATGCGAAATTGATGTGCCGGGTTCAAAGAGCTATACGCACAGACTATTGATTGCCTCGGCATTATCGGATGGTCGGTGTACATTAAAAAACTGCCTTAAAAGTGAAGATACTATTTTAACTCTTGAAACCTTGCGCCTTATGGGCATAAAGATTGAAAATTCAGAAAAAGAAGTAATAGTACACGGTTCAAAAGGAATTCTTAAGGCATATGACAAACCGATTTATCTATCCAATTCCGGAACATCCATGCGTCTTTTAACCGGTGTTGCCGCTCTGGGTGATGGCCTGTACACGCTTACGGGAACAGAGCGCATGTCACAGCGACCAATTCAGGATTTGCTGGATGGCTTAAGCAGCCTGGGAGTAGAAGCCCGTTCGATTGATAACAACGGCTGCCCGCCTGTTGCCATTAAAGGCGGAAAAATAAAAGGCGGCTATGTTGAACTTAAATGCAATATCAGCAGCCAGTTTCTATCTTCAGTTCTTTTAATTTCTCCTTATACTCAAGAAGGTATAAAAATAAAGGTTATAGAAGGGCCTGTATCAAAGCCTTATATAGACATGACAATTGATATCATGGCAAAACTGGGAGTCGATATTAAACGAAACGGCTATAACGAATTTACCATAGCCGGGCAACAAATTTACAGGGCCGGTTCTTTTTACGTTGAACCCGATTGTTCCCAGGCAGGCTATTTCTGGGCAGCTGCTGCCATTACAGGCTCTGAAATAAAAGTTAAAGGCATTTCAAAAGAATCCCGTCAGGGAGATCTGAAACTTACAGGGCTTTTTGAACAAATGGGATGTAAAGTAAATTTTGAAAGCGATGGAATTACAGTTAAGGGCGGATCACTTATAGGAATTGAAACGGATATGGCAGATATGCCCGATATGGTTCCAACTCTTGCTGTAGTTGCGGCTTTTGCAGATGGTACTACAGTTATAAAAAATGTCGAGCATTTAAAAGCTAAAGAGAGCGATCGGTTAGCGGCTGTTATCAACGAACTTACAAAAACAGGAATTGAGGCAAAGTCCGTAGGTTCTGATCTTGTGATAAAAGGTGGAACTCCTACAGGAGCTAATATTGAAACTTATAATGACCACAGAATTGCTATGAGTTTTGCAGTTTTAGGGCTTAAAACCCCGGGCATTTTTATAAAAGACGAAATGTGCGTTGAAAAGTCTTTTCCGAATTTCTGGGAAGTTTTTGATAAGCTTGGAAGATAAACATAAGGAAGAAATAAATGTCCGGGAACTCATTTGGAACATTATTTAAAATAACAACCTGGGGCGAATCCCACGGTATTGGTGTTGGTGTTGTTATTGACGGTTGCCCTGCCCAAATACCGTTTAATGAACAAATTATCCAGGATATGCTGGACAGAAGAAAACCAGGCAGCTCTATAGCAAGTACTTCACGAAAAGAACCTGATGAAGCAATCATAATGTCCGGAGTTTTCAACGGAGTTACAACCGGAACTCCTATTATGATTATGGTTAAAAACAAGGATCAGCATTCAGACGCTTACAAAAAATTTGCGGATATTTTCAGACCCGGACATGGCGACATTTCCTATCAGGCGAAATACGGAATAAGAGACTGGAGGGGCGGTGGAAGAGCTTCTGCAAGAGAAACAGTTGCAAGAGTTGCAGCAGGTGCTGTTGCCAAAGCTTTACTTGACAAAGAAAATATAAACATCTGTGCTTATACAGTTGAGCTTGGCGGTATAAAAGCAGTAGAGCGCAATCTTGACTTAATATCCCAAAACATGTTTTTTTGCCCTGACAATGATGCTGCCACTAAAATGGAAAAAAGAGTTAAGAAAGTAAAAAGCAGTGGAGACTCTCTTGGCGGCATTGTTGAGATTGTTGCAAAAGGAGTTTCCGCAGGCCTTGGAGAGCCGGTATTTGATAAGCTTGATGCCGATCTTGCAAAAGCATTAATGAGCATTGGTGCTGTTAAAGGCTTTGAAATCGGAGCTGGTTTTAAAGCTTCATCATTGCTTGGTTCTAAAAATAATGATCCTATAACACCAAAAGGCTTTTTGACAAATAATGCCGGTGGAATTCTTGCCGGAATATCCAATGGAGATGATATCATTATGCGGGTTGCAGTAAAGCCTATTCCTTCTATTTCCATCGAACAAAATACTATTGATCTGAAAAAGAAAAAAAGAACCGTATCTATTTCGGGACGACATGATATTTCAGCCATACCAAGAATAAACGTTGTTTGTGAATCAATGGTAAGCATTGTTATAGCAGATCATTTATTACGACAGAAAGCTATCCGATGAATAAAACAATATCAATCGGCATAATCGGTGGAACAGGCGGTATGGGCAGATGGTTTGAAAAATTTTATTCTGCTGCCGGTCACAGGGTATTGATTTCAGGAAGAACCACCGATATCACATATGCTGATGTTGCTAAAGAATGTGATGTGGTTATTTTAAGCGTTCCTCTGGATGCTGCCGTTTCAATTGCAAAAAATATCGGCCCTCTTTTGCGCGATGATCAGCTTTTTATGGACATGTGCTCTTTGAAAGAAGAAATAGTAAAGAGCATGACGGAAAATACCAAAGCTGATGTACTTGGAACTCATCCTTTGTTCGGGCCTTTTACGGATTCCATAAAAGGGCAGAATATAATATTATGCCCTGGCCAAGGAGAACGTTGGCTTAAACGGATAGAAAATGAATATGCTTCAAGAGGCGCTATTTTATGCGTGATGGATCCTTTAGCTCATGACCGGCATATGGCTGTTGTGCAGGGGCTTACTCATTTTACTACCATTTGCATGGCCAGAACATTACAAAAGATGGATATGAATTCAGAGAACGTACTTTCATGTTCCACTCCGGTATTTAAGATAAACTATAATCTGATAGGCCGTCTTTTCGCTCAGGATCTTGATCTTTATAAAAATCTTATAAGCAAGAATAAACACTTTAAAGATGTCCTGGAAGTTTTTATTTCCGCAATCAACGAAAGCAATGATGCCCTTTTATCCGGCCAGGATGAAAGGGCAATTTTGTTTATGGAAACCATACGCGAATTTTTTAAAGATACATGCAAAGATGCGCTTAAAGAAAGCAATAAGATAATAAGCACTCTTTATTCCTGATATCTGAAATTCTGCATAATGCAAGCCTGCGAATAAAACCGGGTGGGTTAACCAACCATAAAACCTGTATTCCGTTGGTTTCGGGATAATCCAAGCTCCAAAATACGAGGTAAATGTGTGCCATATCTTGAATAGTGAAGTATAATAGAATGCTTTCAGGTCTAAAGCATTTGATGCTTATGGAAAATCCTATAGCACTCCTTTAGGCATCGGAGCCACTTTGTCCCCGCCAAGAACATACCCGCCATCTAATCTTATAACGCTGCCTGTCATAAAAGGCGCGTCATTTATTAAAAACCATACCGCTTTTATGACATCATCTATTGTTCCCGTTCTTTCGATTAAAGTGTGGTCTATTATATCCTGCTTCTGGGTATCTGTTAGTAGTCCCCATCCCCTTGTGTTTTTGCCATGACGGGATTCAATAATTCCTAACATGATTTCATTTACACGAACTTCCGGGGCTCCTACACGCGCCCATGTTTCGGTTAAAAGTGAAATGCCGCGGTTTGCGGCAGAATACCCTTCATTAAAAAGATAGCTTGCAGGGCCTGATCTTCCTACTATACCGGCTATGGAAGATATATTTATTACAGTACCGCCGGATTCTTTAAGATAGGGCAATGAGCTTTCAAACAGCCATTGTTTTGCCCGCAAAGTGGTTGCCATCTCCAAATCCCACTGATCACCAGTATATTGCCCGTGAACAGCAGGCCAGCCTCCTCTTTCAATATTGTTTATAACAATATCAAGCCGTCCGAAGTTATCTGCAACATTTTTTATCAGGCCGGGTATTTTATCCGTTTCAAGAAGATTTGTTTTAACAAGCAAATGCGGGGTAGAAATATCGGAAAGATCCTGTTTCAGCTCTTCAAGAGAATCTTCCCAGTCAAAATAATTGAAGGCAACTTTTATACCTTTATTGGCAAGGTATAGTCCTATCCCCTTACCGATTCCTTTTATTGATCCAAGTACAAGTGCTACCTTGTTTTCTGTCTTCATTAAGAAAATAATCTCCTTTTACAGCACAGAAAAAATCTCTTTTTGAACCCATTTAAAAGCTATTTTTAACAGTTCCGTGTCATTTTGTTCGGCAGCTTTCATGTCATTTTTATCTATATAATCTTTCATATTTTCAGTTGAAAACAAATGCTTTCTGAAAGCATCGAGATCATATAAAGCCATACGAAACATAAAACTTGATTTAATATCCATTTCACCGGGCATTTTTTGATTTTTTATACTTATGATTTCCATCATCATATCATTCATTTCATTATAAGTTTCAATTTCCTGATCTTTAATCCACTCAGACACAGTCTGTTCTTTGCCATTTTCAAAGCCTTTGCAGTGAGGTTCCTGAATAAGGGCATAATACTCGGAAAGTTTGCCTGATTCTCTGTTGCGGGACAAAAGTCTTGCAACAGGATATGTCCGGCAAGAAGATGGCCGGTCTTCATATACCTTGCATCCGGAAGGTGTTATAAAAGGGCATTTCAATTCCGGAGCTTTATCTGTCTTAAGAGATAAAACAGGAAGGCCGGTTTCAGGCCCGGTGTGAAGAGTAGTATATTGTTCCAAAAATATTGCAGATGATATTTCAAGATTATTCTTAAGTCTCAAAATATCATATGGAAACAGAAACTGATTTAAATCACGACAACATTCATTAAAGCACGATAAAGTGCTTTTGCATGAAAATCGAAATTTATCATCTTTAAATAGCTGAATTAAATTTTCGTCCATAGCTTGTCCTTACACCTTACGGGTTCTCTATCCTTTACATGTTGTTAAAAAATCCGACACACATTCAAACAATAGCCATATTAACTTTACGCCGATTTATCTGTTATTTAAACCTGTTGCAAAGTATCATATCCAAAAACATTAATGGCATATGCCTTGCAGCTTTTTTCCGATATTATAGACTCCAAGCTATCTCAAAAAAATGATCGCGTTCAATGACAAGGTGTGAGGCGATAAAAAAGTGCAGCACATATCTAATATATGAGCATTTTGAAGAGCCTCACAACACCGTCAGAATATGTTTTATGTATTTTGAGATGGCTTGCAATAAACTGTTTCGAACAAATGAATCTTTTATACTTCTTTGATAATTAGGTAAAGGGATAAACAAAAAAATATTAAAAAACATATTTGTGTGTATTTTAATCCACCACTATATATGGTGGCCAATGTAACGAAGTAATCAATAATTTTCTAAATATAGCATATTGTAAACATTCATATCTTTTGATTTTTTGGTTGGCAAAAGTCCTTGACAATAAAAATACAGAGTGATATTAAAAATCTTTGATTGGCCAGTAAAATCAACATCTTGATTTTAAAGACAAAAATCCAAAGCCTTGATATATAAGGCTATAGAAAGACAAAGAAGATATATTGAACAGTAACAAGAAAGGGCTTTTTTGATAGTCCGTGTTATGAAGGGAGGTGCTTACAACTTAGAATTACATTAAACCCATTGGTATTATAATAAAAACCGTTAGACAATAGAAAAAATAAATTACACAACAATAGGAGGGATAATAAATGCCATCTTTTGTAATTGCTGAAAAATGTGATGGTTGTAAAGGCGGGGACAAAACAGCATGTATGTATATTTGCCCTAACGACCTTATGGTTCTTGACCCAACTGCAATGAAGGCTTACAATCAGGAGCCGGATCAGTGCTGGGAATGCTTTTCATGCGTGAAAATATGTCCTACTCAGGCGATTGAAGTTCGTGGCTATTCCGATTTCGTACCTCTTGGAAGCAGCATTATGCCTATGATGGGTACAGAGGATGTTATGTGGACATGTAAGTTCAGAAATGGCCTTATTAAACGCTTTAAGTTCCCCATCAGGACAACTCCTGAGGGTCAGGCTAATGCCTATTTAGATCTTAAAGGAAAAGATCTTGACAGTGCTCTTCTTTCAACAGAAGAGACTGATGGACGCGTACTTCCAGTACCTGCGAAATAAACAGGTTTGGTTAGCTTAAGTTTAAATTTAAAAGAATAATGATGAATAAAATTTCTTAAGGAGGATTTAATATGGCATTACCTAATAAACCTTTGGGTGAAACAAAGGCCGTCAAAGATCCGGCAGTTGAAGAGCTTGAAGTAGATATTCTTATAGTAGGTGGCGGTATGGCTGCATGCGGAACCGCTTTTGAAGTAAAGAAATGGGCTGCTCCGGATGCGAAAATATTACTGTGCGATAAAGCTGCCATGGAAAGAAGCGGCGCTGTTGCTCAGGGCCTTTCAGCTATAAATACATATATTGGTAAAAATACACCAGACGATTACGTCAGAATGGTACGTAACGACCTTATGGGTATTGTACGTGAAGACCTTATTTTTGACCTTGGTACTCATGTGGATGATTCAGTTCATCTTTTTGAAGAATGGGGACTTCCGGTATGGAAAAAAACTGCTGAAGGCAAGAACCTCGATGGTAAAAAAGGTCAGGCTGCCGGTACATTAAAAAGCGGTTCAGAGCCTGTCCGTACAGGTAAATGGCAGATAATGATCAATGGTGAATCATATAAGAGAATAGTTGCAGAAGCTGCAAAACTTGCTCTTGGAACAGATAATATTCTTGAACGCTGCTTCATCGTTGAATTGCTTCTTGATGCCAACAAGCCAAATCAGATTGCAGGCGCTGTTGGTTTTTCAGTTCGTGAGAACAAAGTTTATATCATCAAATGCAAAACCATGATGGTTGCATGCGGTGGTGCTGTTAATATTTATATGCCGAGAAGTGTTGGCGAAGGCAAAGGCCGCGCATGGTATCCAGTATGGAATGCAGGCTCCACATACACAATGTGTATGAAAGTTGGTGCCGAGCTTTCAATGATGGAAAACCGTTTCACCCCGGCTCGTTTTAAAGACGGTTATGGCCCGGTAGGTGCATGGTTCCTTCTTTTCAAGGCCAAAACACTTAACGGTCTTGGTGAAAACTTTGCAGCAAGTGATGCAGCAAAAGCAGAACTTCAAAAATATGCTCCTTATGGAACAGCTGCTGTTACACCGACCTGTCTGCGTAACCACCTCATGCTGTTTGAAATGAAAGCAGGACGCGGTCCGATCATAATGGATACAGTTACAGCTCTTGGTGAGCTTGGTAAAACCATGGACAAGAAAGAACTCAAACACCTTGAGTCTGAAGCATGGGAAGACTTCCTTGATATGACTTGTGGTCAGGCAAATCTGTGGTGTGCCCAGAACTGCGAGCCTGAAAAGAAGGTTTCCGAAGTTATGCCTACAGAACCGTACCTTCTTGGTTCACATTCCGGCTGCTGCGGCTTGTGGGCATCCGGCCCGGATGCTGCCTGGGTCCCCGACTCATATAAATGGGGAGATGCAGGAAAAATTTATAACCGTATGACCACAGTTGTCGGTCTGTTTACAGCTGGTGACGGTGTAGGTTGTTCAGGTCACAAGTTTTCTTCAGGGTCACATGCTGAAGGCAGAATTACTGCAAAGGAAATGGTAAAATTCGTACGTGATCATGCCGATTTCAAACCAGCTATTAAACAGAGTGCTCAGGAACTGGTTGATATGGTTTACAAGCCGGTAAGAACTTACCTTGAAAACTGCAATTATACAACTGCAGTTGATATTAATCCCAATTACATTAAACCTTCCGGAATGGCTTTAAGACTTATGAAAGCCACTCATGAATACGGTGCAGGAACAGCCACTTACTATCAGACAAGCAGCAAGAGTCTTGAAATTGTAATGGAACTTCTTGCAACAATGCGCGAAGACTGTGAAAAACTCGGTGCCGGTGATCTCCATGAACTTATGAGAGCATGGGAAATCTATCATCGTATATGGACAGTTGAAGCGCATCTGCGCCATATCCAGTTCCGTAAGGAAACTCGTTATCCAGGATTCTACTATCAAGCTGATTATCCGGGACAGGATGATGCAAACTGGTTCTGCTTTGTAAACTCAAAGTATGATCCGGCAAAGAAAGAATGGGATGTATTCAAGAAAGATTACGTCAAGATCATTCCTGATTAATTCTTTTATATGTATATGTTGTAGTTGAATAAACCTCCAGGTGTCGAAAGACGCTTGGAGGTTTTTATTAAGTTAAAACACAAAAATCAAGGCAATAAGACGATATCCTTATACAAATATCCGTTAGCTTAAGGTTTTTATATTAAAAAAGATTGACTTTTTTTAAAAGCAAATCTAATTGAAATAAAATCTTTAAGCATTCGGATATTTGTATCAGATATTAATTATTACAAACGATAATACTAATTTTTCAGATTATTATTATACTAACTTTATTAAGCACGGAGGGATAGCATGACAGCAGACAATACAGCTCCTGCTAGTGGAAGTATTTTAGTCGTCGGGGGCGGAATAAGCGGTTTGACCACTGCCCTTGAGGCTGCAGAGGTGGGGTATGAGGTCTTGGTAGTCGAAAAAAATCCTTATCTGGGCGGAAGGGTAGCACAGTTAAATCAATATTTTCCTAAGCTATGTCCTCCGACCTGCGGTCTTGAAATTAATTTCAGAAGGATTAAGGATAACCCCAAAATAAAAGTTTTCACACTGGCAGAAGTTCAAAAAGTTGAGGGTGAACCCGGAAACTATAATGTTCAGATCAAGATAAGCCCTAGATATGTTAATGAAAATTGTGTGGCTTGTGATGAATGTGTGAAGGTATGCCCTGTTGAAAGGAAAAATGATTTTAATTTCGGTCTTGACAATACTAAGACTATATACAGACCTTTTGAGATGTCATTTCCAATGAAATATGTGATAGATGGTGCCACATGCAAAGGTGCAGAATGTGCCAAATGCGTAGATGCCTGTAAATACAGTGCCATTGATCTTAACATGGAAGCAAAGACAATTGATCTGAAAGTCGGGGCAATTGTGTGGGCTACCGGATGGGCTCCATATGATGCTACTAAAATGGATAATCTTGGATTTGGTAAGCATCCAAATATTATAACAAACATGATGCTTGAAAGATACGCATCTCCAAACGGTCCTACAAAGGGGAAAATTATACGCCCATCAGATGGCAAAGCAATTGAAAGCATCGCCTTTGTTCAATGCGCCGGATCAAGAGATGAGAATCATCTGCCTTACTGTTCTTATATTTGCTGTATGGCGTCTTTAAAGCATGCGACTTATATAAGAGAGCAGTATCCGGATGCCAATATTTATATTTTCTATATAGATTTAAGGGCGCCCGGTTTAAGATATGAAAAATTTTATAATAAGATCAAAGAAGATGATAAAGTTTTTTTTATAAAAGGCAAAGTTGCGGAAGTAAGTGAAGATCCTGCTACAAACAATATTACTGTAGTTGCTGAAAATGCTGTAACCGGTGAAAAGATCAAACAGACTGTTGAAATGGCAGTTCTTGCTACCGGTATGCAACCGACAAATGCAGTAAGCAAACTGCCTGCTGATCTTAATTGCAATTCTGATGGTTTCATAATCAATAATTTTGAAAAAGGCGGAATGTTTGCTGCAGGATGTGCTAACAAGCCTGCCGACGTGGTATCATCAAACCAGAATGCTACCGGTATGGCCCTAAAGGCTATTCAAACCCTGGTGAGGAGGTAGGAGGTTATCCATGAATAAAAAATATGGCGTATATATATGCACTGGTTGCGGAATCGGGGAAGCTCTGGATATAGATAAGCTTAGCGAGGTTCCTAAAGAAGAAGGCGTTGGCATTGTTAAAACACATCCTTTTCTTTGCAGCAAGGAAGGAGTAGAGTTATTGCAGAAGGACATCGCCGATGAGGGTGTTAATGCCCTTGTGATTGGAGCCTGCTCCCGACGTGTCAATTTTGATATTTTCAGATTCGATGGCTGTCTTGTTGATCGTGTTAATTTAAGAGAGCAAGTGGTATGGACTCATCCAAGTACAAAAGGTGCGGAAGATGGGATAGACCATACCCAGATGATGGCCGAAGATTATATAAAAATGGGTGTAATTAAAACACAAAAGATTACACTTCCCGAACCATACAAACTTGATGCATTTTGCAAAAAGATTTTGGTTATCGGCGGTGGAATTGCCGGCATATCGGCAGCGCTTGACGCTGCAAAAGCCGGATACGAAGTAACAATTGTTGAAAAACAAGGCTCTATTGGCGGTTATGCCGCAAAGGTCAGAAAACAGTTGCCGATAGCAGATCCTTTCGAAAATATAATTCCCCCGATTATTTCCGACAAGATTAAAGAACTTGAGTCCTTCTCCAATATAACTGTTAAAACCAATACCCTTGTTGCAAGAATTGCAGGGCAACCCGGAGATTTTACTGTTACACTGAAAAAACCCGGTGAAAAAATAGAATATGACGTTCCTTTCCCGCTGCCTGATGAGATGAAAGTTGATGAAACAGGGAAAGAATATGACAAAGAGAAGCTGATTGAGCTTTATAAGGAATATAATGAAGGCAGAGTAGATATCCTTTCTTTTGATCCAAACGGCGAGAAATTCGGAGCTGTTATACTTGCAGCTGGATGGAGGCCATACAAGGCCAAAGAAAACGAATTCGCTCATCTTGGTTTTGGAACAATTCCTGATGTAGTTACCAATGTCCAGTTTGAGGAAATGGCTGCGAAAGGCAAAATTACACGTCCCTCAGACGGAAAAGAAGCTAAATCCGTTGCCTTTATTCAGAGCCCGGGGCAAGGTGGCAATGATAACGACTTCTCATTTTGTGGATCTGTTACAAGCCTTGTTGCACTCAAGCAGGCTAAATACGTCCGCGAAGATTATGCTGATGGTAAAGCTTATATATTTTATCAGCATATGCGAACGCCAGGTCTTATGGAAAACTTCTATAAGAGTTTGCAACAGGATGCCGGCATCTTTTTAACCAAGGGTGATGTCGCAGGTGTTTCAAAAAATGGCGATGGTTTAATTATCGAGGCAGATAATACTCTTCTTGGAGAAAAAATTAAAGTTAAAGCAGACATCGTTGTTCTTGCTACAGGCATGGTACCTGTAACAAAAGATGACCCTGTTATCAATCTCGCATACAGGCAGGGTCCCGGTTTTCGTGATATAGATCTTTTTGATAAATATACTGATTCCAATTTCATATGTTTTCCTTATGAAACACAAAGAACCGGTGTTTATGCAGCAGGATGTATAAGAAGAAGTATGACCATGGAAGAAACTATTGAAGATGCTACAGGAGCCGCCTTAAAAGCAATTCAATGTATTGAATCTTCTAACAGAGGTGTTTCCGTTCATCCAAGATCCGGTGATATGACATTCCCTGACTTTTTCTTCCAGAGATGTACACAGTGCAAGCGTTGCACGGAAGAATGTCCTTTCGGAGCATTAGATGATGATGAAAAAGGAACACCCAAACCCAACCCGACACGATGCAGACGTTGTGGAACCTGTATGGGTGCATGCCCTGAACGTATTATTGGTTTTGCCGATTATAACATTGACAGTGTTGGTTCAATGGTTAAAGCAATAGGTGTTCCATCGGAAGATGATTTTGATGAGCCACCGTTTAGAATTCTATGTCTTGTTTGCGAAAATGACGCTTATCCTGCTCTGGATATAGCGGGCATGAACAGACTTAATTATTCCAACACTATCCGCTTTGTTCCTGTAA
Organism: Pseudomonadota bacterium; assembly: GCA_018817425.1. Classification (NCBI taxonomy): domain Bacteria; kingdom Pseudomonadati; phylum Pseudomonadota; species Pseudomonadota bacterium. The sequence continues at coordinate 51,646 of JAHITX010000004.1, read as the reverse complement.
GATGCCTTGGATCAACTAATGTTATATGGATAAAAGATGCCCTTTCACAGGGTATGGATGGCGTATGTCTGCTTGGTTGCAAGCATGGGGATGACTACCAGTGCCATTTTGTAAAAGGCAGTGAACTTGCAAGCATCAGAATGAAAAAGATAGGTGAAGCTTTACAGAGTCTGGCACTTGAGAATGAAAGGGTTGCACAGTTTGAAGTTGCAATTGATGAGTACGACAAAATTCCGAAGATTTTAGGTGATTTTGTAGAAATAATTGAGGGTCTTGGACCTAACCCATTTAAGGGATTCTGATATTTGTTTATGCCCCCCGCATTTAAATGCGGGGGGATAAACATTATAATATGGCTATAGAATTTCCATTGTTAAGGAGGTATTAGCATGACTGATAAATATCTGATTGAGCCTGATATAAATTTTATTAATGAGGTTGTTGGGCTTGGCGGAGATACATTGAAGAAATGCTTTCAATGCGCAACCTGTTCTGTAGTATGCCCCATTTCACCGGATACAAAACCATTTCCCCGAAAGGAAATGATTGCTGCATCCTGGGGGCTTAAAGACAGAGTTGTTAAAAACGCTGATATATGGCTTTGCCATAATTGCGGAGATTGTACCACAAAGTGTCCTCGTGGAGCAAAACCGGGTGATGTGCTTGGAGCATTACGTTCGATTGCAATTTCCGAATATGCTGTTCCAAAGGGATTAGGCAAAATAGTTAATGACCCCAAAAAGCTGCCTATATTAATTCTTATACCTGCTGTTTTATTCATAGTTGTAGGACTTGCTACCGGTTTACTTAATTTTTCACCGGAAGCCGGAGAAATTGCTCATTCAAAATTCTTTTCCACCTGGCTTGTTGACATGATTTTTGTTCCTCTTTCCATATGGGCTGTTTCAATTTTTGCGCTTGGTGTGAAAAACTTTTTAAATGACATCCATCAAGACGCTGTAATGAATGGAAAAACAAAAAAAGAAAATCTTGATATAAAAGAGTTTTTATCTTCTATTGTAAAAATTCTCCCTATGATTTTAAAACATGACAAATTTGAAGAATGCGGGGAAAATAAAGACAGAGCTTTGGCGCATAAGATGGTTCTATACTCATTTCTTGGCCTTGCTGTTGTTACAGGTGTATTTTGTGTCTTTTTATATATTCTTCATATCGAAGGTCCGTATTCACAGCTTAATCCTGTTAAGTGGCTTGCAAACATAAGCGGAATTGCTCTTGTTGCAGGTGCTTACCTTATGATTAAAAGCAGAATGGATAATGTCGATCAGGTAACCAGCTATAAGGATTGGTATCTTTTAGGACTTGTGATTGGTTTGGGCCTTACAGGGATGCTCACAGAAATGACTAGGCTTGCCCATATGGCAGGTGTTTCATATGCTCTTTATTTCATACATCTTATATTCGTATTCAATCTTTTTGCATTCCTGCCGTTTTCCAAGCTTGCACATCTTGTTTACAGAACGGTAGCTTTGGGATATGCAGAATACAGCAACAGGAAGTAATTAAAGTTTCTATATAAGAAATAATTAGAAACATTAAAACGAATAAAAAAAGGGAGATGCTTTGCATCTCCCTTTTTTTGTTATGTTAAGTATTTTTGTATATATACTTATTTGCCTATAGCTGCTCCATGCAATTTAACTTCAACTTTTTCAGTTAAGCCGGCATAGTATTCTTTAAGAATCACTAATACTTCATCGCGGCCGAAGTGATCCGGAATCGGGGTGCCTTCTGACAATCCCTTGCGAAGCGCTGTACCACTCAATATAACCCGGTCTGCTTTTGTATGCGGGCAAGTCCTGTGAGAAGCCATACCATCACACTTGAAGCAATAAAATGTCCAGTCGATCATAAGAGGCTTGCAAAGAAGTGCTTTGCCAGGCTCTTCCGGATGAGGAATTTTGTCAAAAATTGTCTGGGCTTCAAACATACCGTAAAAATCACCAACACCAGCATGGTCACGTCCGATGATCATGCGTGAGCAGCCATAGTTTTGACGGAATGTTGCGTGAAGAAGAGCTTCTCTGGGACCTGCATAACGCATATCAAGAGGATAACCGCCCTGAAGAACATTTTTTTCTACAAAATAATTCTTTACAAGAGCATCAATACATTTTACGCGGACATCAGCCGGGATATCGCCCGGTTTTAAATTACCAACAAGCGAGTGAATGAAAACGCCATCACATACTTCCACAGCTATCTTGCAAAGATATTCATGTGATCGATGCATTGGGTTTCTTAACTGTAATGCTGCTACTTCTTTCCATCCTCTTTCGTCAAAAATCTTTCTGGATTCGGCAGGTCTCATGTAAACTCCTGCATATTTTGAAGGAAATTCACCTTCGCTCAGAACTTTTACAGGCCCGGCAAGGCTGATAGTTTTTTGCTGCATAACCATCTGAACTCCTGGGTGATCCTGCTCTGCGATTTTCCAGAATTCTTCAGCTGTTTTTGTGCCTTCTCCCATATAAACTTTTTCACACTCAAATCTTTTATCTTTTTCGGTCATTTCAAATTTTTCGGTGACTTTCATAGTTGCCATAATCTCTTTTCTTTCAGGATCATTAAGCGCTATTTCATCACCAACTTTAATGCTGTCAGCTTCGGCTTGGGAAACAGACAGAGTAACCGGAATGGGCCAGAATGTGCCGTCTGCAAGAAGAAAATTTTCACAAACCCCTTTCCAGTCAGCTTTTGTCATAAAACCTGTCAGTGGGCTAAAGCCACCGATTCCCATCATTATCAAATCCCCGTTTTCTCTTGGGGAAACATCAATCTTTTTAAGTCCCTGGGCTTTTTTCTTTTCAGCTTCAAGCTCTGCTCCTTCGAGTAAGCAGCATGTTAAACCTTTTCCTCCATGAGGTGGTATTAAATTCGACATCTGTTAACTTCTCCTTTCAATCATTTTTTTGTTTTTTTAAATAAAAAAGCAACGGCTTTTTATGGATTCTTTTTTGAAAAATCAATCAAATAGAACATCTATTAAGAAATATGATATTTGTCAAGAATTATTGAATACACAAAGCAATTCTCAGTTTGCTACACGTTTGCCCTTAATCGTAGTGAAGATTATAATGCTAATGCTGCTGTTTAAAAGCACCTCGAATTGGCCAGGGCTCTCTTCAAAATGTTGTTTGGTATACGCCTTTCTATTTACCGCTTAACATTATAGAGGCGATATTAAGATATAAACCCTCTGAAGTTTCAAAAATTTCATAATCCTGAACGAAACGCTTTATATCTTGAAAAAGATGATTTTTACGATATATCAAATAGCTGAAAATCTCCTGTCGAACCTTTGGAAAATCATCCCCTTCTGTTGAAGAGCTGACTATACTTTCTATTTCTTTTAGAGATTGAGACTGATTCTCTTCCGGTAATAAAGATATATTCCATATGGCAATAGCTATGGATATAGCTTTTTTCTGATCTTCAAAATTATTGGCAGCATCTAAAAGCGGTGCGGCAAATTCAGTTATTATTTCTGACATTTTTTTTCTACTTGCCGGTGAAATTTCAAACTCAAATTTATTATCATCCACTCGCTCCCTTGCCCTTTGCAATAATTTCTCCTGACTTTCATTTATAGATTTTTTAAAACGACGTTGCTCCTTAAACTTTTTTCTCATACTCTTGGGTACTTTCAAATTCTTTTTTTTCTTTTTCATATTTTATAAGTCCTAATTATTTGCTGAACGATGAGCTGTGCCGCCCGGCTTTTTGGGTCGGTAGGGAATTGTTAAACGCTTTTATTTTTTCTTTGCCTTATTTGTTAGTATTTTGTATTGATCATAGCTAAATCCAAAATATGATTTCCTACCTAATAGACTAATTTTATCTCCTGATGCCAAAGATTCCCAATCAGCCTTGTTTATTCTGCAAACCTCATTATTTAGGAAATATTTATGCTCATTAATATACATACCATTTCTACAATACCTGACGGATCTTTTGGATTTTACTGTTACCACTAATTGCCCAGGTTCTGACACCAACATATGCAATGCAGAAGGAAGGCCAACTGAAATGGACATATATAAAATCAATGGAGATAAGAAGCAAATACCCAATAGTAATAAACTTGGTTTTTTCCCTTGTGCTTCTATATTTTTGTGAAATTTAGACGTTTTATTCAATAGTACAATAAAAAAATAAATGACGGTCAAAATATATACAATAATAGCAAGAACGCTGAAAGTAACAATAACATTATCGTTTACAAGTACACGCGAAAAAATAGGAAAAAATGAGAACCCGATTATAGCACAAAACAAGCTCACTCCGACCTTTTGCTTAAGAGATGATACTTCTTTAAAGAATAACGGCATATTTATACCTGTTGAACAATTAATATACGTAATATAATTTTACCTGATGCTGGAAACAAAATCTGTATGGAAAGTCCTTATTTTATGATGAAATATACAGTTTTTGTCAAATTATTAGTGAGATGTTTTGTGCAATAATAACCCAATATTATTTTTAACTTCGCAATCAAAGTAGAATTCAAGCATTAGGCTGTTTCAAATAACAGCACTATCTTCTTCTGTGTTGGGTCGGCGGACAGGAAAGTAATCAAACGGCATTACCGGATCTCTGAGAAGCAGGTCAATAGCTTCGGCTGCAGTTTGGGAGGCTTCTGGAAATGCTTTTGAAAGGGATCTTATGTGCCTTAAATTATCGGCGGTTCGCAAAATAAGCATCGCAAGATTACCTTCATCCATTTCAGACATTAAAACCGTTTTCTCCCAGGTCTCTCCGGAAGCCCAGGCATAAATTGTAGCGCAAGCCCTTAAGAAAAGTGGTCTTATCTCAAAACCGCTGTCAAACATCAGTTTGGCAAAGGGTAATAAGCCTTTTTTTACTTCAACAAAAGCTGAAACAAGTTTTACAGGAGTAAAACTTTTATCTATTCTATCATCCATTTCTCTTTCGTTTACAAACGATGCTATTATACCGGCAAGAAGTGCAGGATCTTTTTGGGGAAAAATTCCAAGCATGAATCCCTGTGCAATTATAAGAGGCTGATCTACCCGAAGCTGGGATGCCCACATTCCGTCTTCTGTTAATTTTCCGCTCTTTGCTACATATCCGGTTTCAACTAAAAAGTTAAGATGATGTGTGAATGCTTTCAATAAAAGAATAGTTCCGTTTTCGGAATGCTTTTTCCCCCGTTTTTCTTTCTCATTTTTTAAAATATAGGCAGCAAATGATTTTTTTAGCAGATCTTTAATCTGATCGGGAGAGTGCGAAAGCAAAAGATTTAAAACCATTGAAAAGTTAATCCTGATCTGGCTGGGAATATCAAGGGGTGAAGAATAAATAAGCTTTGCTATTAATCTGATATCAAGATATCTGCCGGGGATTGCGAGCATAAAGCCGATTTTATCCATGCCTCGTCTGCCGGCTCTTCCGGTCATCTGGTGAAATTCGGTTGATGAAAGAGGCAAAAACTCTTTTCCGTTGAAGCGGTCGGAATTAAGGAAGGCAACAGATCTTGCCGGAAAATTAACTCCGGCAGCAACCGTTGATGTAGCAAATACTGCATCAAGCAGCCCCTCGGTCATTAAAGTTTCTACCATTAGTTTCCATGAAGGGAGTTGTCCGCTATGATGAGAGGCAACCGCTAAATTTTCAAGTTTACCCAATTGACGATGAAATGAGATATGTGGGAGGGTTTTTTCAAGTTCTTTTATTCTTTCCTTAAGCTCTCTTTTGCGGGCATTTGAAATGCTGTGATTTAAACAAAGATTAAGGGCGGCATTACAATCGGCGCGGGATTTTAAGAAAAATATCACAGGCAAAAGACGGTACTTTTTAAGCGCAGCCAATATATCGCCAAAAGGAGGCAAAGTTTGAAAATAAGGCTGCATACGGGATTTTTTTGCCTTTAAAAAATCCCCCGTTTTTTTGAAAAGCTGCGCTCCGGCATCTGATGTAGTATTTGATAAAAGCGGCAGAAGTGTTCCGGTGGGATGAAGAAAAAGCGGAAAAAGTGGTACTGGCCTTTTTTCTTCACTGATAACAATGCAGTTTTTGTTTCTGACAGATGACAGCCAGGATGCTATCTGATGGGCATTTCCGATTGTTGCCGAAAGCATTAAAAGAGGAATTCTTGCGGGAAGATATATCATTGTTTCTTCCCATACAACGCCTCTTTCCTCATCGCCAAGAAAATGGGCTTCGTCAAGAACCACAAAATCGGTCGCAAGGGTTACACCATGATGCATTGCATCATAGAGCTGGTTTCTTAATATCTCAGTTGTTCCGACTATAATGGGAGCATCGGGATTTTCTTTCCTGTCTCCGGTCAGTATGCCGACATTGTGCGAGCCGAATATTGCAGAAAACTCATGATATTTTGAATTGGATAAAGCCTTTAATGGAGAAGCATACCATGATTTTTCCCCTTTCCCGAATACTTTTGCGATAGCCTGCTCGGCTATCCAGGTCTTGCCTGCGCCTGTTGGAGCGGTAACAAGGCAATCCGCTTTTTCTATTGCTTCTATTGCATTTAATTGAAAAGGATCAGGTTTAAATTCGGTATGCTCCGGAACTCCGATAGAAGCAAAAACTTTTTTTAATTCCCCGTCTGCATTAGGCCTTATCTTAGTTGCTGTGGCTCGTTTGCCCGAAAGTCTTTTATCAGGAAAATATCGTTTCCTCATTTTTCAGTCAGTCCGGCAATTACCTTTTCAATTTCTATTATAGCACTGGTTTCATAGTCAAAAGGAGCTATCCCATTAAGATCGGCTTCAATAAGGGCATCATCGTATGGAATAAAACAGGCAAATTCAAAACCCGGAAGGTTCTCTTTTAAAAATGTGATGTCTTTATCACTTCTTATCTTGTTTCCAACAAGTGATAGATTCTTAAGACCTATTTCGGAAGCCAGTTTTTTGATATGTCCGGCGGTTTCTATGCTGCGGCGTCCCGGCTCAACTACTATAAAAAGCTTGTCAACAGCCTGTGCGGTAGCCCTGCCAAGATGCTCGATGCCTGCTTCCATATCCATAACCACAACTTCATCTCTTGAAAGTACTACATGCGTTACAAGCGCTTTTAAAAGGGTGCTTTCGGGGCATATGCAGCCTGACCCGCCTTTTTTTACTCCGCCAAGCCTCATAAGCTTGATGTTTTCAAATTTCGCGGACAAAGATTCCGGCAGATCATCCACTTTCGGATTCAGTTTGAAAAAACCGCCTATGGTTCCGGGTTGTGCTTCAGTTCTTTCAAAAATAAGATCTTTCATTTCTGCTATAGGTACTATTTTGTCCGCTCCCTTAATCCCAACTGCTGCTGCAAGATTGGCATCAGGATCAGCGTCTATTGCGAGCACATGTTTGCCTTTTTTGTTTAAAGCCCGTATCAAAAGAGCCGAAAAAGTAGTTTTGCCAACCCCACCTTTGCCGCTTACTGCTATTTTCATCTTGGAATCCTTTCCATTATATATAGAACATTATAAATGTTAATCAGTTATATACCTTATTTTAAGGTATACCACCGGGATGTTATGCGGGCAAGGGAATAATACTGCCAAGATATATCAAAAAAAAATAGCACCCACTGACAAGGTGTAAGGTTATGAAAAAGCGCAGCATCTATCTAATATCTATGATATATACCAGTCACGACATTATATAATAATCTGTCATCCGTTGATTTAGAAAAGGGCATAGATGAACGGTGCTACCACACTGCTTTCCGTAAACACGATAATAATACCGAAAAGTCCTAAAACAATTATAATCGGTAACAGCCAGTATTTTTTACGGGCCTTTATAAATTCCCAGAATTCGCTGACAATCGACTGATTGGCCATGGTTTCTCCTTAAAATCTTTTTGTAAATCGTTCTTTTGGCTGGGCAGGTTCGGCTCTTTCGACCCAGTAGGATGCAGCCTCCTTATCCGGCCTGGTCGGCAGTGGTACGCCACCAAAAATTCGTTTGATAAATCCAGCCGGGGTAATCACCAGGTAATAAGCAAGCGCCAGAATCAAGCCGGTTACTACGGTACCTATAAAATGGGCTATTTTCATCCACCCCTGATGTATAGGAGCCATTGGACCGGGCAGCAGGATAAAACCAATGCCCAAGATACTCAATGTTCCAAAGAAATAAGTAGGCGTAGTCTTTTGCGTCCATATTCCTACACCACACAGGGTTCCGAAAAAAAGAAATGCAATGATACCGAATTTTCGAATTTCGCGTTTATCAGTCAAGTTCGAGTTTATCACGCCAATTATCCTTTTCTTGCCAGACCGGCTGTTCTTCCTTGAAAAGCATGCAGTTTTCGATCACCAGAACATCTATTTCAGTTCTCATAAAACAGCGGTATGCATCCAACGGAGAACAGACAATCGGCTCCCCTCGCACATTAAAGCTTGTATTGACTATTACAGCGCATCCGGTCAAGTCCTCAAATGCTTTGATAACACCGTGGTAATCCGGCTTATCGGCCTGATTAACTGTTTGCAGCCGTGCTGAATAATCCAGGTGCGTAACAGCCGGTATGTCGCTACGCTTGATTTTGAGACGCTCCATCATATTTTTCCCATCGGAAGGCGGAACCGGGGGTTGCGACAGGCACCTTTTCTGGCAGACCTTGGATACCAGAAGCATAAAAGGACTTGGCCTGTCGATATCGAAATATTCGCCCGCCTTTTCTTCCAAAACTGATGGTGCAAAAGGCCTGAATGACTCGCGATACTTGATTTTTAAATTCATGGTTGTTTGGGTATCCTCGCGCCTGGCATCTCCGAGAATACTGCGTGCTCCCAATGCCCGCGGACCGAATTCCATACGGCCTGCCATATAACCGACGATCTTGCCATTTGCAATCTGACCGGCTATCTGCTGTGCGCGCTTATCTTCGGTCATTTCATGGTATGGGTACTTGTTTTCCTCAAGAAAACGGCGAATACCCTGCATATGAAAATCAGGTCCCAGATAGGTCTGCATGCCATGGGTATATGAATGCACATTTTTGCGGGGATTGCCCAGAAAACGGTGCCAGACAGAAAGCGCAGCACCGACGGCGCAGCCCGCATCACCGGCAGCCGGTTGAATCCAGACATCCTTGAAAGGCCCTTCAGCAATCAGTTTGCCGTTTGCCACGCAGTTCAGTGCCACACCACCGGCCATACAAACGTTTTTCAGTCCTGTTTCTTTATGCACATGACGAGCCATCTTCATGACGATATCTTCGGTAACGGCTTGAATGCTGGCAGCAATGTCCATCTCTCTTTTGGTGATCCGGCTTTCAGGCTTTCTTGCCGGGCCGCCGAATAGTTTGGCAAAGCGGCGGTTAGTCATGCGCAGGCCGCCAAGGAAATCAAAATATGTCAAATTCAATCGAATCGATCCGTCGGCTTTGACATCCACCAGCTTGTCAAGGATAATATTCTTGTATATCGGCTCACCGTATGGTGCAAGTCCCATCAGCTTATATTCACCGGAATTGACACGAAAACCCGTGAAATAGGTAAACGCCGAATAAAGCAAACCCAATGAATCGGGAAAATGAAGCTCCTTGAGCAGTGTTATTTCGTTTCCCTTCCCGTAGCCATAACTGGCCGTAGCCCATTCGCCGACACCATCTATGGTCAGGATGGCAGCCTCCTCGAAAGGAGAAGGGAAAAATGCTGATGCTGCATGTGCCTCGTGATGTTCGGTAAAAAGAACATCGCCTTCATAGCCGATCTTTTCCCGGATAATTTTGGGAATGTGCAGCTTTTGTCCAAGCCACAAGGGCATGGCTTGCATCCAGGAGCGCAAACCTTGCGGTGCTACGGTTAAGTAGCTCATCAGCAAACGCTCGAAAGTAAGAAAAGGCTTATCGTAAAATACAACATAGGACAGGTCAGAAACTGAAATCTGCTCTGTTTTCAGGCAAAAGTCTATCGCATTTTCCGGAAAACGAGGGTCATGTTTTTTTCTGGTGAATCTTTCCTCCTGGGCAGCGGCTAAGATCAATCCATCTTTTACGAGACAGGCCGCACTGTCATGATAGAAACAACTGATGCCCAAAATGTAGGTCGATTTTTGTTTTTCGTTTATCATACCAAATGTATCACCCTTTGTTTTGAAGGCTGCATTTGCAATCAGCAACACTGTCTAAAAACGATGCTTACGTCAAAAGCTACTGAACTTGCGTTCGTGGCGTATCCAGATAATGCCAGAGCAGATCAGCCACCAATGAGTGTCCTTCTGAAGTCCAGTGCTGATCATATGTATAATACACTTGCACACCCTGATCAAGAGCCTCCCGCAAGGTAGCCGTAGTGCTTAGAAATTCAATTCCTTTTTTACTGCAATATGATGCAACCAGGTTTTCACAATTATCCAGATTAGCATACAGCTTTTGCCGAACCTGAGCAGCGGAAAGAGAAGTGTTCTTTTTTAGCGATATGAATTTATAGATTTCATCATCAGTCAGGCGTTCCTTCAAGAGCGGCATGATTACATGGGGTTTATCCGGCGCATAAAGGATCACCAGCCGAATTCCATGCTCTTTACACATTTGGTTAAGAGCATCAATTGCCTTGCGAATCGTCTTCCAGCCGCCTGATGCTGCCAGGTTGTCCATATCGGTATAATGGCAAAGCAAGCGTTTGACATTGAAATGATAATAAGTATCCCGATCGGGAGGAACTGCCACCGGCAACCAGCTATGAAACTGCTGCTGAATGAATTTAGCCGGAGCCTTTGTGTGTTCTTGCTGATCGGCTGTATGCAAGTCCGCTGCGGCTTTTACAAATTGTGAACCTATGTGCCCTTTGCCGATGGTAAATTTTTGCATAAAAAAAAGTTTAACTGCAATAACCACCGGCGAAGTTTTAACATAGGTCTTGAAACGATATCTGAAAGATGAATATTTGTAAGCGCGGTCGACAAGTTCCCCTGAACCCCGGAAATCATTGCCCTCGTAAAACATGCATACCACAATCCGCGGATGTTTTTCTACTCCCCATTTTCGACATATTTCAACATAGTTACTCGGGCTACCCCCCGACATGCCAAGATTATAAAGCGTATGGCCGCTTTTGGCAGCATATAGCACCGGCCAGGCCTGATCATCTGAAACCCCCGAACCCTCGGTAAAAGAATCGCCTAGCGCTACCACTTCGGAGCTATCGGGAACACTCTTGTTTCTAAAGCCGAGATTGTCTACCGTCAAAGTAAACGGCACATCCGGATGACCGGGGGGCTTTTCAATCAGCATGTGCAGACTATCTGGCAGATCCTGAAATATCCCTGTTGTGCGGGTATTCGGCGGGCGGTGATATATATTTTCTGTGGAAACATAGCGGGCTGTTTTGCGTGTTGCCCGCAACCCGAAATCAAGCATCATCACCCCAAATATGATGCCGATGAATACGGCAGTAGTTCTAAAAATACGCTCGCGGCGATTTCTTGTATCGGCCCACAGGAGATACAGAACCGGCCAGGTAAGCAACAAACCGAATATCATGACCGTAAAGCGGTCTAACGAGTAGCGTCCCAGCAATATATCGCGATCCTGCGCAATCAGATAGGCAACATTGCTGGGCATCACCCACCAGATAAGATGCAACAAACATAATATAGCCGTGATGACCCATTTGATTTTGTTTTGTTTCATTTCAGAAAATTATCATCCTTAAATAAATATTAATAGTTAATTCCGACAATAGTTTTCGTTTGCGAGAAAAAAGCAAAAAAGTTTTATGCCATACTTGCAAGACTTTTTCAAGATGGATAACTGCCCCGGGTGCAACAAAAACAATTGGGAAAGATATGTATCAAAGTCATATCAATTTGAAAAAGTAAAGATAATTCAGGGGTTGGGAAGTTATAAATCCCCTAACTATTTGAATAATATATAAAATGAAACTATAGGCGTTTGATTGTTATAAGTGCATGGATACACTCCAAAAACATTCGGAGGGTTGTACATATACTATATTTGAAAATAGTACCAACGAAGCTAACAACAAAACCAAAAGAAAAGTTTTTTTCATAGAAATTGGCTCTATCGTTTTTTTGTTTTGCCACTATCTATGGCTTTCATATATAATGCATGTCCGAGAATAAAGGGGATTTTGTATTTGTTGCAGAAATCAGATATCCAGTACCAGCAAAAAACACATTCAACAGCGATAATGATATGCTTCAGATACGGTGAGATCAGTTCTAAAAGCATTTCCGGGTCTGTTTTAATATTCTGATGCACGAGTGATTTGCCCTTTTCATCTACGATGCATACATACATTTTGGTAAAGGGGCTGATATCAATGCAACAGATAAATATGATAGATTCATAAAAAGTCCGACTATTTTAAAAAATTTTCCCCCTGCACTCTCGCTTCATCATTTCTTCATATTTATTTTGGTATAAAACTATTCAAAAATTATTGAGGAAAATATTATGCCTAAAACTACAGATCCGACTTTAAGGTATTCAGCACTTGCCGACGCCTCTTATATATTAGGAAGCAGTGCAATCTTTCTGCTATTGTTCGCTATCAGCCGTACGCTGCTGTTATTTAGAAATAGCAATCTGATCGGCAATACTCCAATATCCGATCTGCTTATGTCCTATGCAATCGGATTTCGTTTCGATCTGATTATGACCAGCTACACAATGATCCCACTTTTACTTGGCATGCTTATCCCTGTAGGTTTATACCACCGCAAAATTTGGAATTTCTGGCTTGGTATTGCAATAATTCTTTTTAGTTTTCTTGCTGTCCTTGAATTGGACTTTTATCATGAATTTCATACCCGTTTAAACAGCTTGGTATTTCAGTATATCAAAGAAGATCCTAAAACGGTTATGAACATGTTATGGTACGGATTTCCGGTTGTGCGTTACTTGCTTTTGTGCGGTTTGCTTGCCGGTTTGTCGTTTCTTGCATTGCGTCAGGTTGATCGCCGTACCCGCCGCCCTGGCAAACACAACCGCTACCCTTTGCGACTCTTGATTTCTATTGTACTAATACTGATTGGAGTATTTTCAATGCGCGGTGGAACCGTTGGTCACGGCCCCCCAATTCGCTGGGGTGATGCATTTCACAGTACCCATATTTTTGCAAATCACCTGTCATTAAACGGATCATTTATGCTGGCCAAAACTGTTGAACAATCCCTGAAACACCGGAAAAAAAATCCATGGCTGAACAAAATGGATAGGCAGGAGGCACTGACTCTTGTACAAAAGGAATGGACACTTCCTCAGGAAACACTGATAAACCCGAAACAATTTCCTCTGCTTCGCCGCTTTGATCCTTCATCTTCCTCACCGCCTTCTCAATATAAAAACGTTGTTTTTATTTTGCTGGAAAGTTTTAGCGCACAAAGAACCGGGGTGTTTGGCAACAGTTTAAATGTTACCCCTTATTTTGATAAACTGACACAAGACGGTTTACTGTTTGACCATATTTTTTCAAACGGAACACACACTCATCAGGGTATGTTCGCCAGTCTGGGTTGTTTCCCAAATTTGCCTAACTATGAATATCTGATGCAGCAACCGGAAGGAGCATATAGATTTTCAGGGCTTGCTAAAGTGCTTTCCGAACGTAATTACGATAATGTTTTTGTTTATAATGGAGATTTCAACTGGGACAACCAGGGCGGCTTTTTCCGCCAACAGGGTGTTAATAAATTTATAGGGCACGATGATTATATAAATCCTCGTTTAACAGATCCGGTATGGGGTGTTACCGATGAAGATATGTTTGATCGCGCTTTTGAAGAAATTGTGAAGCTGGAAAAGAACAATAATCCTTATTTTGCCATATTACAGTCAGTATCCAACCACGTTCCTTATTTTCTTCCCTCGCCCTTACCCGTTAAAAAAGTAATGGTAAATGGAGTAGAGGATGCGCATCTTACTGCTATGCGTTATTCGGATTATGCACTGGGGCAGTTTTTTGAAAAAATTAAAAACCACGGTGGTTTCGACAACACTCTTTTTGTAATAACAGGCGATCATGGTTTCGGAGGCAGTGTGCAGATTACGGATATGGATTTATATCGTTTTCATGTGCCCCTTCTTTTTATCGGAAAAGATATCCGGTCTATCTTCGGTAAAACCTCTATGGTAGCCGGCTCCCAGGTAGATATAGTACCCACTGTTATGGGCATGCTGGGCGGAAGTTATGTACACCACTGCTGGGGAAGAGATTTATTGGCTCTGCCGGAGGATGATCATGGTTTTGCAGTAATTAAACCTTCAGGAAATGATCCTATGGTTGCCTTGATAAAAGGGGAAACCATATTAATCCAGGCGCCAGATACCGAACCAAAATTATACGGGTATCATATTTATCCCTCAATGTCTGCCAAACCGCTTGATGATCCCCAAAGGCTAAAGCAAATGCAAAAATCTTTGAATGCTTATCTGCAAACAGCAACAAGCGCATTGTTGAATAATAGTGTCGGACACAATGATGAAATAAACCAGGAATAAATATAACTCTTTTTCCGGGTGCCAATCTAACAAAGGTATAGTTTAGTACATCAATATATCAGATTGATCTAAAAGAAGCTTTTTGGCGTTTAATCCGCAAATTTTTTCAATATCTTCTTTTTCCAGATTTGATCTCTCAAGCTCTGAAAAATATCTTGAGGGGTTTAAAAGAGGAAAATCACTCCCAAACAAAATCTTGTCAATTCCGGCAAGCTCTTTTGCTTTAAGGTAAATCTGTGGGTCATAAAGAAATGGCGATGCGGCTGTGTCGAAATATATATTTTTCATATTCTCTTTTACTTCTTTTTTTAAAAGATTAAAGAAAAATATTCCTCCGCCCCAGTGAGCAAGTACAATTTTATTGTCCTGAAATTTTTTAATCAGATTATAAATTTGTAAAAGAGTGTTAGCGGTTTTGCCTGGATAAATATGCCCTACCGGCTCATTTGTGTGGATTAATACAGGCACATCTTTAGCTTTACAAATATCCATAACAGGACTTAATTGATTTAATGTTTCTTCATCAATGCCTGACTCGTAAAAAGCAAGCTCGCCAATACCGGCAAGACCGTCTTTTAAGCATCGTTCAGCTTCTTTTTGCGCATTAACATTGAAAGGATCAAAACAGGAGAGCCCTATAAGACGATCGGGATATTTACTGACAGATTCAATTATATAATCATTGTTGAATACAAAAACTTCATCATTTTTCCAGGGAAAGCCAAAAACAACTGTCATATCCACACCGTTTTTATCCATTGCTTCAATTAGTGTTTCCGCACCTACCAGTTTAGAGTTCGGGGAATCGTACAAAAGTTTAAAGGCAGGTTCTGATTGAAAATATTTTTCTCTGTTTCCGGAAATTTTTTCCGGAAAAATATGTGCATGAAAATCAATGATCACTTTTATGACTCCTATTATATCCTACCACAAAATGATGGTTAATTAAATTTTTGGCTAAGATATAAAACAAGATATTGACTGAAAACAATAATCGGATATATTCAACAATATGTTACTAAGGAGGTCAATATGTATTTTGATAAACCAGGTAAAATAAATACTGAAAAAACTCTTAAGCTTGCTTTTGAACGCGGGAAGGCTTTAAAAATTAAAGAGGTGGTTGTTGCTACATCCAAAGGAGATACTGCCAAAAAGGCCCTTGAAATATTTGAAGGTTTCAAAGTTATCGCAGTAACATACCATAGCGGTTTTAAAGAGCCTTTTAAGCAGGTTATGCCTGATTCAGCAAAAAAATATCTTGAAGAAAGAGGTGCTGTTGTTATCTCAGCAACCCACGCATTATCAGGTGTTGAAAGATCAGTTGCAAAAAAGTTCAGCGGTCTTTACCCAGCCCTGCTGATAGCCGAAACCTTAAGGCTGTTTGGACAGGGTGTCAAAGTAGCTGTTGAGATTTCAATAATGGCCGCCGATGCCGGAGTGCTGACAGGAAACGATATAATTGCCATAGGCGGCACAGGCACAGGAGCTGATTCCGCCCTTGTATTAAAACCTGCAAATCAATCTGACATGTTTAATATGCGGATCAGGGAAATTGTCTGCAAACCAAGTACTTTTTAGCAATGTTTTTTATAGCCGGGATCTCTCCCAAAACTATATTAGTAGATGAAAACAAAAGATTATGCCCTGTATGCGGTTTGGCAAGAGCGTATTACAGACGCGTTGACCAATATTTCACCCTTTTTTTTATTCCACTGTTTCGTGTTAAAAAAGGCGAAGAATATTTAATGTGTGAAAAATGCGAGCAGGATATAAAGGATTTCGGATTCGGAAATGATTCCTTAGAAACCGGTGAAATTGTAACATGCAATAGTTGTGGCCAAAAAATGCAAACAGATTTCATATTCTGTCCATACTGTGGGAAAGCTAAAAAATAAGAGCTTTATAAATATAAATAAGTTAAAGGATTTCGCCATTATTTTTACGGGAAAGAATAACTTTGTTTGTAAGTTTTATAATCAAGCCTGAAAATGATTAAGGAGATTAAAATGCCTAAACAATGGGTTTACATGTTTGATAAACTTGATCTTGCCGAGGAATATGTCGGTGGAGACTGGGAAGATGTTCGAGCACTGCTTGGAGGAAAAGGTGCAAACGTTGCTGAGATGATACGCATAGGAGTTCCCGTTCCGCCCGGTTTTACCGTAACAACCGAAGCATGTAACGCTTATCTTGCAGAAGGCGGGGCTTTTCCTAATGGTATGTGGGAACAGGAATTGGAGGCTCTAAAGGAAATAGAAAGTGTAGCCGGTAAAATATTCGGAGACCCCAATAATCCTTTGTTTGTTTCCTGTAGGTCGGGAGCAAAATTTTCAATGCCCGGAATGATGGATACTGTATTAAACATTGGTCTAAATGATGAAACCGCCCAGGGGTTTGCCAAACAAATTGGCGATGAGCGCTTTGTATATGACTCATATCGCAGGTTTGTGCAAATGTTTGGAAGTGTTGTAATGGGGATACCAGATGAAAAATTTGAAGATGTTATTACCCGCGCACGCACAGTTTCAAAAGTTAAAACTGATGCGGAACTTTCTGCTGATGTATGGAAAAAAGTAACCGAAGATTTCAAAGAAATTTTCAGGCGGCATGCAAAAAGAGAATTTCCAACAGATGTTTATGAGCAATTAAGTCTTGCAACAGAAGCCGTTTTCAAAAGCTGGAACGGAAAAAGAGCTGTTGATTACCGTAATGCAGCAGGCATTCCAAACGATCTTGGAACAGCAGTCACTATTATGGCCATGGTTTTTGGAAACATGGGTAATGACAGCGCAACCGGTGTTGCTATGACCCGTAATGGTTCGACCGGAGAAAAACAGATTGAAGGAGATTATCTTGTAAATGCCCAGGGAGAAGATGTTGTAGCAGGCATTCGCCTAACCAAAGACCTCACAGAATTAAAACTGGAGATGCCGGCTGCTTACGATGAATTTGAAAAAGTGGCCAAACAGCTTGAAAAACACTACCGCGATATGCAGGATGTGGAATTTACCATTGAAAAAAGCAAGCTATGGATGCTCCAGACAAGAGATGGCAAACGAACCGCCCAGGCTTCAGTAAGGATTGCCGTTGATATGGCTGAAGAGGGCCTTATCACACGTGAAGAAGCGGTTCTTAGAGTTAGCCCCGATCAGGTAGATTTTTTCCTTCATCCCCAGTTTGACCGTAAAGCGGTTGAAAATGCCAAAGCAGAAGGCAGATTACTTGCAACTGGGCTTAATGTTTCACCAGGTGCAGCCGTGGGTGTTGTTGCCTTTGATGCCGATCGTGCCGAAACATGGGCAAGGGAAGGAGGCAAAGAGGTTATAATGGTTCGCCCTGAAACACGGCCTGATGATGTTCATGGAATGCTTGCAGCAAAGGGTATTTTAACAACCCGCGGAGGAAGAACAAGTCACGCCGCACTTGTTGCGCGCCAGTTTGGAAAACCAGCTGTTGTAGGTGTATCTTCGCTTAATGTAGATCTAACCAGGCGAAGGATGAGTGTTAATAATACCGTTATTCATGAGGGCGACTGGATATCGATTGATGGAACAAGCGGCGAAGTTTTTATTGATAAATTATCTACAACCATTCCCGACATAAAAGATCCCTGGCTTATAAAGCTTCTTTCATGGGCGGATGAATTCAGACGACTCGGGGTTTGGGCTAATGCCGATTATCCCCGTGATGCACAAAGAGCCCGTGACTACGGAGCTGAAGGTATAGGGCTTTGCCGTTCAGAGCATATGTTCTTTGAAGCCGAACGACTTCCTTTTATTCAAAAAATGATTATGACTGATTTTTCGATTGAACGGCGTGAAGCCATATATGCAATACTCCCATTTCAGCGGGATGATTTTGCAGATCTGTTTCGTACTATGGATGATCTTCCAGTGATCTTAAGGCTGCTGGATCCTCCGTTGCATGAGTTTTTGCCAAATAACATTGAACTTATGCGTGACCTTTCGGATTTAAAAATCAAAATACAGAAAGTCGCAAGTCTTGATGAAATCAATGATCTGCTTTCGCAAATAAGAGTTAAGGAAAATATTCTAAAGCGTGTTGAGAGCTTGCAGGAATATAATCCCATGCTTGGAATGAGAGGAGTACGCTTAGGGATTCGTATTCCGGATCTGACCAGAATGCAGGTTCGGGCGATTTTTGAAGCCGCATGCATTGTAAGTAAAGAAGGTGTAAAGGTTCATCCGAAAGTTATGATACCTCTTACCAGTCATGTTAATGAACTTAAAGTACAGCGTGAAACACTTGAAGCTGAAGCTCTGAAGGTCATGGAAGAACAGGATATGCAAATTGATTACCAGTTTGGAACCATGATTGAGCTTCCCCGTGCAGCCTTAACCGCTGACCATCTTGCTGAATACGCATCATTCTTCTCTTTTGGAACAAACGATTTAACACAGACAACTTACGGTATATCAAGAGATGACGCCGAGTCCGGGTTTCTGGTTGAATATCTTGGTTCCGGCATTTTACCGGACAACCCTTTTGCAACTATTGACAGGGATGGGGTAGGTGAGCTGATGAAAATCGCTATAAAGAAAGGGCGTTCAGTAAAACCGGATATGGAATGCGGTATTTGCGGCGAGCACGGAGGAGATCCAAAATCCATTATGCTCTGTCATGAACTTGGGCTTACTTATGTTTCGTGTTCGCCCTTCAGGGTTCCGGTAGCAAGACTTGCAGCTGCACATGCAGCATTGATTGAAAAGAAAAAAAAGAAACAGCTATAAATTATTTGCCATAGACATGAACGGTGTACTGGCTCCAGAGACTGAGGATGCTAAGCGTTTCAATATCGGCAAAATATACTTCATTCAAGCCGCTCTGCTTGGCAATATCTCCTATGGCATTGCTGTCCCACTTTATATCTACACGATAATGAATATGTTTGATATCGCCTTTTTTGCTTTCGGCAGGCCCTATGGGCGTCTTGTCGGCATTGATATCTAAAGGAGTTGTGATATGAGTATAAACGTATCCTTTTGGACGAAGATGCATACACGCCGTCAAAGCAGGTACTATTAAAAGTATGGCAAAAAAAATACGGATACCTTGCATGAATTGCATACTCTTTTTTCCGGGGTTCAGGTTAATCGCCATAAACGATAGTCGTATTTTTGCAGTAAAGACCTAAAAGAATGCTGACAGACTGCCTGTCCATATGATTGATCACGGAAATTTTACCGTTTAGTGCCGCAGCTGCCGTACTTGCATCACCCCAGGCCACAATCCATAAAATTGAATAAATGCTTGCCTCTCCCACTTTATCTCCGAGAACCGTCTTATTCAGATCTGTGTCATACGGTGTCTTGACATTAACATATGCACACCCCGGAAAAGCAATTATCAAAACAATTATAAGCATCCATGAAAATTTTTTCATTATTTCCCTCCGCAAAAAAATAATAATAGCCGGTTTTTTTATAGCTGGATATATTATCGGAACTGTTTTTTATGTCAAGCTTTTAGGGGTGATTTCAGCATAGGCAGTAAATACGGCCGTGATTATAACTTATCCGAATCGGATATGCTAATAAGCACACTGACCGGTTCGATAACGCCTTCGGATTTTATAAAATTATTAAGGCGGCTAAGCAAAACAGGAGTGACTTCATGCCCTCTTGATATCAGCAAACGACCGGCTTTTGATCGTACATCTTCGTTTAGAATCATACCGGTTTTGAGATCGGCAAATAACATATCGGATATTTCGTGCTTTGCTCCACCTCCGGCAAGATATTCCATGGCAGACAATACATCAGGATCATATTTTTCAGGCAACTCTTTAAGCTGTTTTATAATTTTAAGTTTTTCAATTCCTTTTGCTTCTAAAATATCAAAATCGATAACCGCTTTTAATATTCTTGCTCCAACAGGAATAGTATTTCCTTGCCGATTGTCTTTAGGATTACCTGATCCGTCGAAGCATTTATCCTGATAACGTATGATCTCAGCCAGTTTGTCCAAACGGGGAATTTTAGTAAGCAGATCGGATGCTATCATAGGATGCATATCGTACAACTGGGCGTCTTCTCCGGAAAGTTCTTCTCCTCTGTATAGTTTCTTCAGTGCTTCCTCCGGCAGGATTACGCATCCGATCTGCGAAAGCATGGCCGCCATTTCAAGCAACCATATATTAGAAAGACCGAGCTTTTTGGCAATCTTCTTGACATGGTGTTTGATTCTTGAAGACCTTCCAAAAGCTGCCGGATTTATCAGAGATAGTATTTCGTTTAATACCGATATCGCCCCCTTAAGGGTTTTTTCAAGAAGCTCCTTTTCGGCAATTACCAATCTATATTGTCTGATGCCAAGATTAATGACATTTTTCAAAGTATCCGGAGAACAGGGCTTTGTAAGAAATTGAAATAAATTCCCTTCATTGACCGCCCGAATAGTTTTATGGAGGTCGGCATTGCCGGTCAGCATTATACGGACTGTATCCGGCGCAATTTCTTTTGCCTGTATAAGAAATTCAATCCCGTTCATTTTGGGCATCTGGAGGTCGGAAACAATTACCGCATAATGGCCGTTTTTTTTTATTACTTCAAGCCCCTCAACAGGATACTGCACAGTATCCAGATTAAAATCTTTTCTCAAATGCCGCCTTATTCCGTCCAGGAAATTAATATCATCATCTACAATAAGAATTTTTTCATTCATTGCTTTGCCCTTCATAATTGATACTGGTGCCGATTTTATACCACCCGGCAATTCGTTCGGTTAAGCCGATTTTATCCAAATAATCGTAATCAATGTTTGGAATATTTTCTGCCGATAAATCCGGTTGATCTAAACAATGTTCAAGCCCGTTGGCCATATGTACAATGGTTAAGGGAATAAAACCTTCTATAGTGTAGTATGCAGGAGAGTGATGAAATGCGACAAGTTCTACAATAATATCCGGCATTCCCCAAAGCCCTATTAAATATGCACCTACTAAAGAATGAGTTGTTCCAAATATTTCACGCTCAACTTCGGTTTCGGGAATATTTTGATTTTTTGCCCTGTGAAGGGCCTCGCTATATTGCTCCGGCATATTGGCTGCGAGAACCAGTTTGCCGACATCATGAAGCACACCGGATATAAAGGTTTCGTCTGCCATATATTTAGGGAGGTTCTCCATAAGGGCCAATTTCTTGGCAATTGCTCCGGTCTTTATACTATGGTTAAGCAGTGATTCAATTTTAAAGGGAAACGAATCATTGTGTTCATACTTGGAAAATATGCCGATTGAAAGAATAAGTGCTTTTACAGTATCAATACCAAGAAGACTTACTGCTTCTTCAGCATATGATATGTGCCTTGGGATGCCATAAAAAGAGGAATTGACAAGTTGAAGAATTTTAGCAGTCATGCCAAGGTCTTTAGCAATTGTTTCTCCAATATCCTTTATCGAACATTCAGGTTGCCCAAGAAGCTCAATTATTTTGGAATAAAGAATTGGAGCGCTTGGCAAAGAATCCATACTGGAAATAAGCCGTTGCAGTTTATCATTTTTGAGAAGATCGCGTAATGCAATAGACCTGTTTATTGTATTTTTCAGTACATCAGGAACACATGGTTTTGCAAGATACTGGTGGGCCGATTTAACGGATTTTAAGGCAGCAGTGCTATCCGATTGACCGGAGAGAATAATTCGGACAACTTGCGGATATTTCTTTCTCACTCTGCCAAGAAGTTCGGCACCATCCATTTCACGCATACGCATATCAGAAACAACAACATCAAAGGGCAGCTTTTCCATAAGTTCCAATGCTTCAAAACCGTTTATGGCAAATGCCATTTCCCAGCTGTCTTTCATAGGTCTTAACATACGCTTAAGACCTTGTAATATCATCTCTTCGTCATCTACAAAAAGTATTCTTGTTTTCACGTTATCCACCCAAAGGTTCAGAGGCATCTCTAACCGGAAGACATATAGTAAAAGCGGTTCCGCCTCCTTCTTTCGTTTCAAAACTTAATCTGCCACTGTGTTTTTGTACAATTATCGAATGAGAAATGGCCAGGCCCTGGCCTGTCCCCTTTCCAACTTCCTTTGTTGTGAAAAACGGATCGAAAATCCTGGCCCGGATATTTTCAGGTATTCCGGTTCCAGTATCCCTGATGGTTATTTCCACCCAGGCATTCTTTTTGCGGGTTGACAGATAAATAACCCCCTTTTTATCCGGAGATTTATTCACAACATCAGAAACAGCATGAGCAGCATTGACTATTATATTTAAAAAAACCTGGTTCAGTTCGCCTACATGACCGAAAACCATAGGAAGAGATTCATCAAAATCTGTCTCAATATCCGCAGCATATTTCCATTCATTTCGGGATACGGTAATGATATTTTCAAGGGCATGGTTTATATCAACGCCTGCTTTTGCATCTTCTCCGGGGTGAGAGAAATCCTTCATGGAACGAATAATCTTAGCGACTTGCGCTACACCTTCCTGTGTTTGTTGTATGGCCAAAGGAATTTCTCTGGTAAGATAATCCAGATCCATTTCTTCAATAGACTTTTGGGCTTCATAAACAATATTATCTGTCTGCTTTCCATTTTTCACGGCATCCATTAATTGACGGAAATACCTGATCAGGCTCTCTATATCTTTGTAAGTATCCCGCAAAAAAAGGATATTGTCCCCGATATACTGAATAGGTGTATTAATCTCATGAGCTATACCAGCCGCCAGTTGTCCGATTGATTCAAGTTTGTTGGCCTGGGCGAACTGAAGTTCCATCTGTTTTCTTTCTGTAATATCAGCTCCCATTAATAAAAATCCGGTCTGGTCCGTTTCTTCAAGAAACATCGGATTTAATGTTATCCCTAAATATCCGGATTTTCCATCTGCTTTTGCAAAAACAACATCATCAACACGGATAGGCTTGCGGCTGTTTATGCATTGATTTATTCCGGCTTTTATCTTCTCCCATTCCCATAAACAGCCGCATTCGTTAAGGGGAATTCCCTTGACTTCTTCAGATTTGATTCCAAAGATGTTTTCCGCCATGTTATTCCAGACTGTAATTAATCCGTTTGAATCTACTCCTATTAAAAATGAAGAAATTGAACGAATTAAAGCTTCATTTTCAATGCCTAATTCAATCAGTGAGTCCTGTGTATTTTTGAGATCGGTAATATCGTTCAGTATGCCTATAAGGCCGGCTACTTTACCACTTGAATCCTTATATGTAGCCTTGTTGCAAACAAGGTAATGCTTGCTTCCGTCTTTATGCAGGATCTCTTCTTCTGTTTGCTGATGTAGTTCGGGATTGCTGAAAGTTTCTAAATCGTATTCATGGTGCTTTTCGGCTGCTTCTTTTGGCAATATGTCAAAAACTGATTTTCCTACTAAATATTCTCTCTTTTCTCCTAAATATTCTTCGAATGCACAGTTACAACCCAGACATATCCCATCCGTGTCTTTATAAAATATTGGATTTGGAATGACATCTATAAGTGTTTGTAATAAATCACGCTGTTCCTTCAACTCTTTATTCGCATTATCTAAATATAAAGTTCGTTCAGAAACAAGTCGCTCGAGTTGTTGCTGGTAATGCTGTACTCCGCTTTCAGCTTCCTTGCGTTCGGTAATATTTTCATAACTGACTAATGTTCCAATAATGTTACCGTAATGATCACGCATAAAAATCTTACATGTATCTATCCAGATTTGTTTTCCGTCAGCACGGATACGAGAGTTTGTAATATGGTATTGTGAAGTATTGCTATCTATTATATTTCGTTCAATAACATCATTATAATTCACATCAATATTATTCCATTCCAAATCTGAATCCGTTTTTCCCACAATATCGGCTTTATTATCAATGCCTGCCTCTTGAGCAAAATTTTCGTTGCAACCTAAATAAATACCATTTTGATCCTTCCAGAAAATATGCTGTGGCAAACTATCAATAACTAATTGCAGCCAGTTTGGCTTCTTATCATGAGGTTCGCTAATTGTTTTCAACAAATCATGATCGGAAGGTGTTTTATCTAATTTATTATAAATTGTTTTATTGCCCATAAAGAAATCCTTATAGCGCTACATTTTATTGTTCGGCATATATCAAAATATCTGGTTCGGGCAGATCACCCCATGCCTGGCAACAGATTTTTTACGAACTGCCAAAATAAATCTTTCAACATTCGTGCCAAAAAATCGCAATAATTCAGGGCAATCAAAATTCATTACGAATAAGATAGTATTTCAAGTATATATATATTCACACTCTCCGTTTGAAGTCATTTGCTATATTTGTTGCCCTCGAAAGTTTTTCCTGTTTTTGGGTTTAAAATTCCATCAGGTGAACAGTTTGTGCCGGATGATTCAATTTCATCTGCTTCAAATCAGGCTTTGCTGTAAAAATTAATTGACTTACAACTATCAATTGCTTATTCATGCAAAAATCTATATGATTTTATACACAAAAAATAATGGCATATAACGTACTTTTCGGAAAATACATATGAGCAGCAAAATTATAATAAATGCGGTAGATACTGCCGAATGCAGAATCGCAAAAGTAAAAGACAATAAACTTGAAGAATTCCAAATTGAAAATGCTGCAAGAGAGATTACGCAAAGCAACATTTACAAGGGAATAGTTACGCGTATTGAACCTAGTCTTCAGGCTGTTTTTATTGATTACGGAGCAGAACGCCACGGGTTCCTGCAAAAAAATGAAATCCACAGCGACTATTTTCACGACAGTGATTCCGGAGATCATTCCATAACAAGCATAGTCCAGCCGGGGCAGGAATTTCTGGTACAGGTTATAAAAGACCCTATTATGAAAAAAGGGGCAATGCTTTCAACATTTATATCTCTTGCAGGAAGATTTGTAGTACTTATGCCCGGAAGCGAAGGAATCGGCGTCTCCCGCAAAATAAGTGATGAAGAAGAGCGTAAAAGACTTAAAGAAACAGTAAGCAACATAAAAATTCCGGAAGGATTTGGAATTATAGTAAGAACCGCCGGTATCGATAGTACAAAAACGGAAGTATCCCGTGATATTTCATATCTTTTAAGACTTTGGAAAAACATAAAAAGCAGTGTTATGAAGGTGAACTCTCCAGCGCTGTTATACAAAGAAAGAAATCTGGTTGTAAGATCCATAAGGGATTATTTCACTTCGGATGTTAATGAAATTCTTATAGATGACCCGGCAGTACATCGGGAAGTTAAGGATTTTATAAAAATAATTTCGCCAAAGCATGCAACGATTGTAAAATTATTCAAAGGCGATAAACCTATATTCACAAAATTTCAGCTCGAAAGCCAGATTGATTCCATTTTTGAAAATAGAGTAAAGCTTAAATCCGGAGGCTCTATAGTTATTGTGCAGACCGAAGCGCTTGTAGCTATAGATGTCAATTCAGGAAAGGCTACACAAACAAAATCGATTGAAGAAACGGCTTATGTAACAAATCTTGAAGCTACAGAAGAGATAGCACTCCAATTGCGCTTAAGAGACCTGGGAGGTCTTATAGTAGTTGATTTTATAGACATGAGAGATTCCAAACACAATTTACAGGTTGAAAGGGCTTTTAAAAATTTTGTTAAAGAAGATAAAGCCAGAATCAAGTTTGGCAAAATATCAAGATTTGGCTTAATGGAGCTTTCAAGGCAAAGGATCAGACCTTCAATCGAATTTGGAAGCTATGAAATATGCAATCATTGTAAAGGAAAAGGAGTAACCCCATCGCCTGCAACCCAGGGACTTAGTTTCTTGCGAAAACTCAGCCTCGCTACTTTAAAAGACGATATTGCAAGTGTAAAGGGAATTGTGCCACTTAATGTTGCAGACTATTTATCAAATCAAAAACGTAAAGAAATTTTTGATCTTGAAACAAGACGCAGTTTAAGCATACGTATAGAGGGAAACAGCGCCATGTTGCCGGGAGAATGCGAAATTATCTGTGAAAAGGCATCTTGTTGACACTCCCTTTCGAATCCTGTATCAAGCATAAACTGTTTTTTAAGTTTTCAGTTAACGTTCAACCGTAAACTGAATGCTAAGGTCAATATGCAAAAAGCTCAAATCTCGCACAGCAAACAAACTTATAAAAATCTTTAATTGCAAATAACCAATTACTATTACAGGGAATTATGATATCAAGATATACCAGAAAAATCATGGGCGACATCTGGACGGATGAAAATAAATACAAAACCTGGCTTATGGTCGAGGTGCTTGCCTGCGAAGCCATGGCAAAAATAGGAAGGATTCCGGAAGCCGCAGCTTTAAATATAAAAAATAAAGCAAATTTTTCAGTCGATAGAATTAATGAAATTGAAGCTGCTACCAAACATGATGTAATAGCCTTTTTAACAAACGTGGCAGAATATGTTGGCCCGGATTCAAGATATATCCATATGGGACTCACATCATCGGATATTCTCGATACGAGTATGGCGTATCTGCTTAAAGAGGCAGGCGGAATAATTATAAAAGACTGTGATGATCTTATTGATACTATTAAAGAAAAAGCCTTTAAACACAAAGATACTGTCATGATAGGCCGTTCACATGGGATTCATGCAGAACCTATAACTTTTGGGCTGAAATTATCCGTATGGTACGATGAGATGAAAAGAAATAAAAAGCGTTTCCAAAGTGCCATAGAAACGATCAGCTACGGTAAAATGTCAGGTGCTGTAGGCACCTTTGCAAATATTTCTCCGCAAGTTGAAGAATATGTATGTAAAAATCTTGGTTTAAAACCGGCCCCCGCCTCTACCCAGATTATTCAAAGAGACAGATATGCCGAGTATTTTACAAGCCTTGCCATAATGGCTTCTTCAATTGAAAAAATGGCTGTTGAGATCAGGCATCTTCAAAGAACTGAAGTACTTGAAGCTGAAGAATCTTTTTCCAAAGGGCAAAAGGGTTCATCGGCTATGCCTCATAAAAAAAATCCAATTGGCTCCGAAAACATGAGTGGACTTGCAAGGGTAATAAGGGCAAACTCCATGGCTGCTTTGGAAAACATACCATTATGGCATGAAAGAGACATAAGCCATTCATCTGTTGAACGAATCATAGCGCCGGACAGCACAATACTTATGGATTATATGTTAAGCAGGTTTACAGGTATAATCAAAAATCTGGCGGTATATCCTGACAGGATGACTAAAAACATGAACGCTCTAAAAGGACTTATATTTTCACAGCAGATTCTTATAGCGCTCGCTGAATCCGGCATAAGCCGTGAGGATGCATATCAAATGGTACAGACGCATGCAATGAAGGTGTGGGATGAAGATAAGGATTTTAAGACTCTTCTAACCGGAGACGAAAAAATATGCAGCCTTCTTGGCAAAGATAAAATTGAAGAAATATTTGACGTTAAATATCATTTAAAGTATATCAGCACCATTTTTGACCGTGTTTTTAATTAGTAAGATAATTTTATGCAACTGGTTCGGCAGACAGTTTTAATTATATTAAGTTAGCAACAATTTCGATTTATAACTATACAGAATAAAGGAGGTTTAATTTGATCGGTATAGCATACGCAATGGGCCAGGGAGGAGCAGCCTCTGGGCAGGGAGGCGGTTTCGCAGCGTTTATTCCACTTATTCTAATGTTTGCAATTTTCTATTTTCTTCTTATCAGGCCGCAGCAAAAAAAGGCCAAAGAACATCGGGAAATGATAGCTAATGTTAAAAAAGGAGATAAAATAATTACAAGCGGCGGTATTCACGGAACAATAACAGGAATGGATGATAATACAATAACGGTTGAAATTGCCGACAAAGTTCGCATAAAACTAAACCGCGCAAACATTTCCGGCCTTGCTGGGTCGCAATCTGGAAAAAACACAGATACCGGCAAAGACAAAACGAGTTGATTTTTCACATTTTGAAACAATATTATATGTAAGTTCAAAGTCTTAAGCGAAAGGAACTGATCATTGAAGATTTTTTCATGGAAATTATATTTATCCGTTTTGGTACTGATTGCAGCAGTTATATATCTTCTTCCGACATTTAAGCCTGATATCTGGCCCGACATCTTGCCTAATAAAAAGATAAATTTAGGGCTTGATCTTCAGGGTGGCATGCACCTTGCTCTTGAAGTTGAAAGTGAAAAAGCCGTTGAAAGTACTATTGAACGGATGGCAAACGATCTTAAAGGAAGTATAAGAAGTGAACATTTAAGATATGAAAAGATCGAACGAATTGAAGGCACAAAAATATCAATTATTATAGAAGGTCAGAAAAACATTGACGGTTTTAATAAGATCCTTGACAAGGAATTTAAGGAACTTCGCATACTCTCACGGTCTTTGGGAAATGATCTTCTTAAAATTGTGATGGATCTTCCCGAAAAAGAAACTGAAAGCATCAAAAGGCAGGCTATCGAACAGGCGCTTGAAACCATAAGAAACCGAATCGACCAGTTCGGGGTAAGTGAGCCGGATATAAGCCTTGAAGGTGAAAACAGAATCATTGTCCAATTACCGGGAGTAAAAGATACGCAGAGGGCAAAGGAACTTATAGGCAAAACAGCTTTACTTGAATTCAAGCTTTTGGATGAAATGCATGACGTTGAAAAAGCATTATCTGAAGGCGCGCCTCCCGGAACCGAAATACTTTATGAGATTAAGGAAGATTATCAGTCAAGACGTATCACAAAAAAGCCTTATCTGGTAAAAAAACAAACGCTTTTAACCGGCGCTTCCCTTTCAGGAGCTTCTGTCCAGATAGATTCCCAGTATAACGATCCCTATGTAGCCATAAATTTTGACAACAAGGGAGCAAAGGCATTTGAAAGGATAACAGATGAAAACGTTAAAAAACGTCTTGCAATCGTATTGGACAATAAGATTTATTCGGCCCCGGTAATACAGGAAAAAATATCGGGAGGCCGTGCCCAGATTACAGGAAGTTTTACACCTGAAGAAGCCCGCGATCTTGCTATTATCCTTCGTGCAGGCGCACTTCCTGCCCCTGTTAATATCATTGAAGAAAGAACCGTAGGGCCTTCCCTGGGAACCGATTCAATCAACAAAGGTCTTCTCTCCATGTGGGTAGGCGGTCTTCTCGTTTTTGCTTTCATGATAATTTATTATAAATGGTCAGGAGTTGTGGCAGATATCGGCCTTTTCTTTAATATTTTAATGATTGCAGGAGCTCTTGCAGCCTTTCAGGCAACACTGACTCTGCCTGGAATTGCAGGTATAGTTCTTACTATAGGCATGGCGGTTGATGCGAACGTGCTTATATACGAAAGGATAAGAGAAGAACTCTTACTTGGCAAAACCCCCAGCGCTGCAGTAAACGCCGGTTTTGACCGGGCGGCATTAACTATTCTTGATGCAAACGTAACAACGCTTATCGCAGCTCTGGTTCTTTTTCAATTCGGGACAGGCCCTGTGAAAGGTTTTGCTGTAACACTTAGTATAGGTATTGTAACAAGCGTTTTCACTGCGCTTATCTTAACGCGTATCATATTCGAATATTTTATATATGATTTTAAAATTAAAAAATTGAGCATATAGGTTCGCACAGCATCATATCGAAACAAATTTTATATTTATTAATACTCAACAAAAAACAAGGGGCGGTTAATAAATGCGGTTAATAAAACCAAATACAAAATTTGACTTTGTTGGTCGACGGTATATTGCTTTCAGTGTATCAGGCTTATTGATATTGATCAGCATTATTTCCTTATTATTTCATGGCGGGCTAAATTACGGGATTGATTTTTTAGGTGGATCAATTCTTCAGTTAAAATTTGATACAGCCGTTGAAATAAGCCAAATTAAAGCCGGACTTGAATCAGCTGATATCAGCAAATCAACCGTCCAGACATTCGGAGAAGTTAAAAATAATGAATATCTGATAAGAACGGATACCCCGGTAACGGCAAACCAGGAGTTTACCGATAAATTAGAGCAAAGTTTAAAATCCACTACAGGACAAATTGCTGAAATACGCCGTGTTGAAATTGTCGGCCCGAAAGTAGGTAAGGAATTGCA
This sequence comes from Pseudomonadota bacterium, assembly GCA_018817425.1. Taxonomy (NCBI): domain Bacteria; kingdom Pseudomonadati; phylum Pseudomonadota; species Pseudomonadota bacterium. The sequence goes on along the minus strand of JAHITX010000004.1, from coordinate 21,156 downwards.
GAATAAAGCCTTGCTTGCCATATTTTATTCTCTGCTTTTTCTTGCAATTTACATATCCGGCCGGTTTGAATTAAAATGGATGGCAAGTGGAATCATTGCAGCAGCTCTTATGGGTGTGGTATATTTTTTCTCGGTTTTTAAAATCAACATGGTCATTATTACCGGTGTTGCTCTTTTGGTTACATTCATTTTTTTCTGGCTGATGGATCTCAAATACGCAATGGCCGCTATAGTAGCTCTTGTACATGATGTAATAATAACCGTAGGCATGTTTTCACTTTTTAATAAAGAATTTAACCTTCCGATAGTTGCAGCAATCCTTGCTATTATCGGATACTCGTTAAATGATACCATTATTATTTTTGACCGGATACGTGAGAATCTGAAAAAAAATAGAAAAATAAGTCTTACAGGTATTATAAACAAAAGTGTGAATGAGACTTTAAGCCGAACATTTCTCACATCCGGGCTAACCCTTGTTGTTGTGATAGCACTGTTTGCTTTAGGCGGAGGAATTATTCATGACTTCGCTTTTGCTCTTTTGGTAGGAATAATAATCGGAACCTATTCTTCAATATATGTCGCAAGCCCTATCCTTATTGCATGGACGGGAAAAAGAAAGAAAAAATAAATGTGCGTGACAGGCTCTGATCTGCCAAAAATTATGATTATAAAATTACAGTAAATTTTTATGGATAATATTCTGCCATGGTTTGCCTTAAAAAATGTTCCTGGAATTGGAAATCATCTTTTTAAAAAATTAATTAATCACTTCAAATCACCTGAAGCAGTGCTTAAAGCTTCCCGTGAAGAACTATCAAGTATAGATGGCATATCAGACAAGCTTGCAATTGCTATTAAAAAATATAAGGCGCATAAAAATTTTAAGAATGAAATAGAAGCTGTAGTAAATAAAGGTTTTAGAATTGTAACCATGTCGGACAGGGATTATCCGCCACTTCTTCTGGAAATACCCGATCCGCCCCCTTTTCTATATGTTTCCGGGAATCTTGACAGTTCTTCAAAAAACATAGCTGTTGTAGGCTCAAGGAATGCAACAGGCTATGGTATTTCAATAACAAAAAAACTTTGTTCAGATCTTGTTTCCCACAACATAACGGTTGTAAGCGGAATGGCAAGGGGAATAGATACAGCCGCTCATGAAGGTTCTTTAATCGGTAAGGGCAAAACAATAGCAGTGCTTGGAAGCGGTCTTTGCAGGATTTATCCTGAGCAAAACACAAAACTGTTTCAGATGATTTCGGAAAACGGTGCTGTAATATCGGAACTTCCTTTAATGGCAGAACCTGATTCATTTAATTTTCCTGCACGAAACAGAATAATAAGCGGGATTTCACTTGGTACCGTTGTAGTTGAGGCCACCAAAAGGAGCGGATCTCTGATTACAGCGAGATTGGCGGCAGAACAAAACAGAGAAGTGTTTGCAGTGCCGGGAAGTATTCAGTCTTTTAAAAGCACAGGCACTCACACATTAATAAAGCAGGGAGCCAAACTGGTTGAGAATGTAAAAGATATCATAGACGAGCTTTCAAATATACTATCACCTGCAAATGATATAACAATACAGGAAGAAAAAGAAACTGCATATAAAAATATTCGTCCAGACTCCGATGAATTACTGGTATTAAAAGCTCTTGAATCGTATCCTGTCCATATAGACGAACTTGCCCGCAAAGTAAAAATACAGCCGGGAAAACTCCTGAGCATACTATTAACTTTGGAATTGCAGGACTTGATAAAACAAGAACCTGGAAAATTGTTTTCTTTGAGAACATAATTGAAATAAAGTTAAAAATTTAGTGAGGAATATTAAGTGAACAAACCGCTTGTAGTTGTTGAATCTCCAACTAAAGTCAGAACAATAAAAAAATATATAGGCAAAGATTATAATATAGTTTCAACCGTTGGACACATAAAGGATCTGCCGACAAAAAAAATCGGAATAAATATAGAAGAAGGTTTTCAACCCGAATATGTGAATATTCCGGGAAAACAAAAAGTAATAACCAACCTTAAAAAAGAAGCAGGTGATGCTACCGATATATTTCTTGCGCCTGATCCTGACAGGGAAGGTGAAGCAATTGCATGGCATACTGCTGATATATTAAAAAAGAAAGGGCGTAAATTTCATAGAGTTCTTTTTCACGAACTTACCAAAAACGCCATTATTGCAGCAATTGCATCTCCTGAAAATCTCAATGAAAGCAAGTATGAAGCGCAACAGGCCCGCCGGATATTAGATAGGCTGGTAGGATACCAGATTTCACCGCTTTTATGGAGAAAAGTAAAAGGCGGATTAAGCGCCGGCCGCGTTCAATCTGTTGCACTTCGCATAATCTGTGAAAGAGAACGTGCAATACATGCATTTATTTCTGTGGAATACTGGTCAATAACAGCTCTTCTTGAAACAGAAGATAAAGCAGCCTTTACCGCAAAACTTGTTAAGAAAAACGGGAAAAAGATTGATATCCCAAATGAAGAAACTTCATCGCAAATAGTAAATGAATTAAGCAATACTTTATTTACCGTTCAAAAAGTTCAAAAAAAATCAACCGTAAGAAACCCATTTCCACCGTTTATTACAAGTAAACTACAGCAGGAAGCTATTACAAAACTAAAATTCTCTGCTAAAAAAACAATGGTTGTGGCCCAACAGCTTTACGAAGGAATAGATCTTGGTCCCGGGGAACCGGTTGGATTGATAACTTACATGAGAACCGACTCAACAAGAATATCCAAAGAATCGGCGGAAGAAGCATTAATGCTGATAAAAGATACTTTTGGGGAACAATATGCTCTTAAGGAACCAAGGTTTTTTAAAAATACCAAAAAGGTCCAGGATGCCCATGAAGCAATACGTCCTTCATCGGTTTACAATACCCCGGAAAAAGTTGCACCTTACCTTTCTAAAGAACAGCTTGAGCTATATACTCTTATCTGGAAACGCTTTGTAGCATCGCAGATGACTCAGGCCATAATAGACAAAGTAACCGTATCCGTATCTGCTGGCCCGTATACTTTTAATGCAAGCGGATCAAGCGTCAAATTCCCCGGTTTTATGTCTCTTTATTTGACCGCAGATGATGAACAGGAAGAAGAAGAAAAGAAAAAAATGCTTCCCGATATTTCAGAGGGTATGGTTATAAATTTAAACAAACTTGATCCTAAACAGCACTTCACGCAACCTCCTCCAAGATTTTCCGAAGCGTCTCTTGTAAAAGAACTTGAAGAAAATGGTATCGGACGCCCCAGCACATATGCTGCGATTCTTTCAACCATAAGGGATAAAGGCTACGTTGATTTCATAAAAGGCTATTTTAAGCCAAGTGAACTTGGATTTATAGTAAATGATCTTTTGGTAGAAAGCTTTTCGAATATAGTTAATGTTGATTTTACTGCCAAAATGGAAGATGACCTTGATCGGATAGAAGGTAAGGAAGTAAAAATGCTTGATGTTCTCAGCAGTTTTTATACACCTTTTAAAATTGAGCTTGATAAGGCTTCTGAAGATATGTTGAGCATTAAAGGAGTGGGTTTTCCTACAGGCCTGAAATGTCCGGAATGTGATAACGAACTAAAAATTAAAGTTGGGAAAAACGGCCATTTTCTTGCCTGTAGCGCTTATCCGAAATGTTCTTATTCCAGAAATTATAATCGCGATGAAAAAGGGGTAATTTCGCCTGTAAACGTTCCTGAAAGTGAAGTTACGGATTTGTTTTGTGATAAATGCCAAAAGCCCATGGTGTTAAAGCACGGCAAATACGGAGATTTCTTCGCCTGCTCCGGCTATCCTGACTGCAAGAACACGCAATCAATAAATTCAGACGGACAAACAAGCAATACAGGAATTAAATGTCCGGAAAAGAAATGTACCGGTGAAATCGTTGGGAAAAAATCGAAAAGAGGAAAGCTCTTTTATGGGTGCAACCGATATCCTGAATGTACTTATGCAACCTGGGATAAACCCGTTGAACAAAAATGTCCCTCATGCGGTGCGAACTTTCTTCTTGAAAAAACCACAAAAAAAAGCGGCACGGTTTTATACTGTATAGTGCAAGATTGTGGTTACAAAGAAAATATATGAGTAAATTGTTATTGGAGGACCGGTATGAAATTTGGTAATTATGATTGCTTTTCAATCGAACTAGGAGATTTTGTTTTAGATGGTGGCGCTATGTTTGGTGTTGTTCCAAAAATTTTATGGGAAAAGAAAATACCGGCTGACAAAAATAATTTTATCCCCATGAAAGCAAGATCTCTTTTAATACAGGGAAACGGGAAAAATATCCTAGTTGATAATGGGCCAGGAAGCAAATTATCGGAAAAAATGAAAAGTATTTATAAAATTAATGATCAAACAACTGATATTAAGGCTATACTTTCAAAACATCAACTGACATGCGATGATATTACCGATGTAATTATAACCCACCTTCATTTTGATCATGCAGGAGGCTCAACAATAATAATAGATAATGATATAGTCCCGACATTTCCTGCAGCAAAATACTATATACAAAAAAGCCAGTTTGAAGCAGCCATAAATCCCGGCATAAAAGAAGCCGGAAGTTATTTTGAAGAAAATTTTCTGCCTTTGGAAAAATCAGGCGTCCTGGTAATTCTTGATGGCCCGGCAGAGTTATTTGATGGCATAGAAATTCTTATATCAAATGGCCACACTCCGGGACAACAACATCCTCTTGTAAAGGGAAAAGAAGATTCACTTTTTTATTGTGCCGATCTTATTCCTACCTCAGCCCATATTCCGATTCCATGGCATATGGCATATGATAATGAACCATTATCTATTCTTGATGAAAAACAGGAAATTCTTTCTAAAGCTATATTGGAAAACTGGATCTTATTTTTCGAACACGACCCTGTGGTTGCTGCCGCTTCAGTCAAAAAAGGCGATAAAGGCATTACTATAGATAAAGTTATAACTATTTGATGTCAATACTTTTTGTCCTTTCTCTATAAGAGATAACTTCGCCCGTTTGGGCAGGAGTTATCTCTTATAATAATATATTGTGTTAGAATTCAATCGAAGCATTTAATCCACAAACTAAAGTATCATCAAGTTTTCCATTAATATTGTATGAATTTCCGTCAATCTCCCTGTCAGCTCTTTTTGAAAGAGGAAACCAATATTGAACGACAGGCTGTATCGAAGCATGTTTTGCAATGGGAATAGTAAACCCGGCCATAATCATACCATCATGGAATGCCTTATATTTTTCACCGGTATAATCACTTGTTGAGCTTTCGTATGTTTTCCAATAATCGGAATCGCCTACAAAATATCCGGCTGAAGCGCCCAGATCCAGGGTAATCTCCTTAATGATCGGAATGGAATGTGATAGTGAAAAATTGATATATGTTCCTGAATATTCATTGATATCCCTATAAATAGCAAGCGTCGGGCTTAGAAGAATATCATAAGTAGCTGAAACAAATATTTCTTCAGTTTGATCGACATATCTTGTAGCATAGAAGATATATCCGCCAGTAAGTGCAAGTTTATCTATCTCATAAGTATAGCTTAGTGTAAGGTCAGTTTCATTTAAATTAACCTCATCATATCTTTTTTTTCCTGTTGTTGAATCTATGTCGGGAGCAAAAGACTGAGTTGCATTTTCATTTGTGTCAATATTTCCCCACATTGCCATACTGAATCCTTTGTAGGAAGCCTCCAGCGCAGGCTGGATGATTGCACTATCCTTGCTTAATTCATAGCCCCTGAAGACATACTTGTTAAAAATCCCAACCGAAGCACTTCCTGATACCACATCTTCTTCTGCATACGCCATTGATGTTACCACTGTAATCATTAAAAATAATATAGCTGCCGATAATAAATACTTTTTCATTTTTCCCTCCAAATCTAATTAAAATAATAAATATATTTTTTGTTACCATGCAAAAATACTCTTGCTTACAGTCATATATACACATGAAAATAATTCTTACATCAATCGTTTCTTTTACCCCCACCCCCTTTATAAATATTTTGGTTTTTGATTAGTATTCTTGCTCTGTCATTAATATAGCTATAACCGTGCCAAAGCTTAACTATTTGATTTAATATGATATGTATGATTTGCTGAAATACATTATTGTAATATTATTGCAATATATTTACAATAATGTATTGTTTGGCAAGTTATTTGGGGCTGGTTTGTATAAGCTCGGTGGTTTAAAACTGAAGAACCAATTAAGAATAAATGATATTATAAGAAAGAGGGGGATATTTCCATACTCCCGGAACCGGCAGAATATATTGAGCCTCAACAGCCTGCCAGTAAAGATCGGGTCTTAACTCTCTTAACTTTCCATCATCCGGTGGTCTTGCATGATCAGTGAAAGAATAAATTGCCTGGAATATACAAATACTATCCTTTTTATCTTTGGCCACAACATAATTCTTTTTGAAAACATTAGGAGAAATAAAGTTCGATGTGGAAATCTGATTGATTTCATCATCACCAAGCTTCATCAATATTGCTTTCGAAATCCCGCGTTCTGAAATCCGTATCAACGCCCTTGAACCGCTACTTCCAACATAAACAGTTGTAATGCAGGGAATTCTTTTAAAGTACTGCGCAGCCACTATCGCGGCAGTTCTTCTGCCTCCTGCCATTACAGGAAGAGCATAATATTCATAAAATTTTTTCTGGATATCTTCTGCGTACTTATCTCCTTTTTCATAAATATCCTTTGAAATATAACGGAGGTTGCTTGCAAGATTTTCAGCTGCTTCCATCACAGGCCAATCTATTCGTACATGAAAATGCGACAGGATATATCTGTCATTTATTCTGCTTGCAGGGTCCCTTTGAATTAGAAGGGCATAATCAACGGGAAGAAGCATTTGGGTAAAATCAAAGAAACGCGCCGAATCAAAAAATTTTTGGGTTCTGTCAAATTTACAGGTAAGCGGCAAAGTTTTTGACTTTATAATATTATCTTTAGTCGTTTTATTTATATCATAGAAACTGATATATTTTTTATGGTCCGCAGATATTGAGTCTTCAACAAATAATATAAGAAAAGTATTCTGAGATGCATACTCTATGTCGGTTACTCGGGCGCGTGGTTTTAGTTCGCGTTTTTCAACGAAAGGATAGTCTGTATTTTTACTTAGAAAATTATTATAGGAATCAACAAGAGCATATTGGAGCAAAAACTGATCAAGGTCATCTCTTAACAACTCATAATATGAGCGTCTCAACTTATTAGCCTGACTTAACGCTTCTCTTACGCTCCAGAAAGTCACAATTTATTCTCCTGATATTTTGTTTTTATATAGGTGGTTTATAGCATTGTTTAAGGTTACAGTCAATGCTAATAATAAAGCAAAAACAAATCTTGGAAATAAGCCGAAACTATTATTCTTATTAGTTTGTAAAAAGTTTAATCTGATTACGCCCTTCTTCTTTTGCCTGATAAAGAGCCTTATCTGCCATTGTTATAAATGAACCATATAATGAATCCTGCGCTGGGACTCCTCCCGCAACTCCCATACTTACAGTAACTATTTTTGCTACAGGAGAATATTCATGAGGCATATTCAAATCCTTTATTGACAATCTTAGTCTTTCCGCAACTACCATTGCGGCATTAGCATCTGTATCAGAAAGCACAGCAATGAACTCTTCACCTCCGTAACGCGCAATAAGATCTCTCGGTCTTTTAGAAGCTTCTTTTAAAACTCTTCCTACCAGCTTGAGGCACTCATCACCAGCCTGATGGCCATAATTATCATTATAAGGCTTAAAATGGTCTATATCTATCATAACAAATGACAAAGGTGTTCTCTCCCGAATAGCGTTTCTCCATTCCTTATCAACAAAATCATCAAAATGACGACGGTTTGGAATTCCTGTCAATCCGTCCAGGGAAGAAAGATCCTGTAGTATGATGTTAGTTTTTTCAAGTTCTTTTTTTACTATCAGCAATTCTTCTACTTTTTGTTTTAGCTCAAGTGACTGTTCATTAATAAGCCTTTTTTGATTATACAATGCAAGGAAAATCTTCACCTTGCTCATCAGGATAATCGGTTCTATGGGCTTAAATAAAAAATCAACAGCCCCTGCTTCATAACCACTCAATAAATATTTTTGCTCCTTACTGATCGCAGTCAAAAAAATTATAGGGACGCTTTTACTTCTTTTAATTCCCTGCATAAGCTTTGCAGTTTCATAGCCGTCCATTTCAGGCATCTGCACATCAAGAAGTATAAGAGCAAAGTCGTATTCCAAAACAAGGCCAAGGGCTTCATTGCCTGAAGATGCCTTTACAATATTTAATTCGGGATTCTCAAGCAACGCTTCCAGAGCAATTAAATTCTCCGGCCTGTCATCTACAATAAGTATGTCTGTTTTTTCCTTAAAAGTCATAACAACTCTCCGTTTTATTATCTTACAGACAGCTACTGTTTGATAAAATCGGCAAGTAGCAAACCAATTTTATCCAGAGTTAAAATATAATCAATTTCGGAAACTGCTATCGCAGCTATGGGCATTGAATCACGCTCAGCAGTAAATGGGTCCTGGACAATTACAAGCCCTCCGTATTCCTTTATTTTATGCAGGCCTTGGCTGCCGTCACTGTTGGCTCCGGTAAGAATAATACCGATAAGCTTTTCTCTGTAGGCATCTGCTGCAGTTTCAAACAAAACATCAATCGAAGGTCTCGCATAGTTGATATGTCCGGAAACAGACAAAGAAAATGTTTCGTCTTCCTCTACCATCAAATGGTAGTTGGGTGGAGCAGTATAAACTACTCCACTCTTAATTTTTTCTTTTTCTTCGGCTTCTTTTATTTTCATATGGCATTGCCTGCTTAACACTTGATGCAGCCCTTTTGATTGTGGAGATAAATGCAAAACAATAATTATTGCCTGATTAAAATCATCCGGCAAATAGGATAAAATGATACCAAGGGCCTCAATTCCCCCGGTTGAAGCTCCAATTACAACTGCTTTATATTTATTCATCAATTCAGCTTTACTCATATTTCTTATTGTTGAAGCGGTATAACTGTTTAAGGTTTTTAGGTTCACGGTTCACAGTTGGTTACCTTGACTCCTTCATATTTCTTGAAATAGTTGATGAATCCACGAACGGTGGCTGGGTTCGTCTGGCTTGCTCGTAAATTTTGCTCTCTAACCCTGAACCCTGAACCGTGAACCTGGGTTATGATTTTTTTCTGTAGATAGCTTCACCTGCTACCGCATTCTCAAAATTATCGGCACATTCTGAAAATCTTATGCTCTCTTTTGAACCCAAACAAAGAAATCCTCCGTGACAAAGGCTTTCATGGAAAAGGTTTAAAACGCGATTCTGCAATGTCTTATCAAAATAGATAAGAACATTTCTGCACATAATCAAATTCATTTCACCGAATACCCCATCTGTTACCAGATTATGGTCGGCAAATACTACATTTGCTTTCAGATCCTTCTCCATTATCGCAGAATCGTATTTTGCAGTATAGTAGTCGGAAAACGATTGTTTACCACCGGCTTTTATATAGTTGGAAGTATATTTTTTCATATTATCAATTGGAAATATACCATCTCTTGCCTTACTGAGGATAACCTCATTAAAATCAGTTGCGTAAATCTGTGTTCTTTTATAAATAGCCTCTTCTTTAAGCAGAATGGCCATAGAATAAACCTCTTCACCTGATGAACATCCGGCATTCCATACTCTTATAAACGGATATGTTTTTAAAGCCGGTATCACTTCTGTTCTAAGCGCTAAGTAGAATGAAGGATCACGGAACATTTCAGTTACATTTATAGAAAGATCCAATAGCAGGGTTTCAAAAAATATAGTGTCATATAAAAGTTTATGCTGCATCGCAGAAAGGCTTTGAAGCCCTGAAGCTGTTAGCCTGTGGACTAGTCTCCGTTTAATGGAAGCCATTGAGTAATTTCTGAAATCATAGCCATATTTCAGATAAATTGCTTCTATAAGAAGTTTTATCTCAATATTTTCACTTTCCATGGGTTTCAATTCTTATACAACCACACCCGCATAAGAGAGAGTAATTTCTCAATTTCAAACGGCTTTGCCAGATAATCACTTGCTCCGGCTTCTATGCACTTATTCCTTTCGCCGGTCATAGCTTTAGCCGTAAGCGCAATAATCGGCAAAGATTTAAACCTGTCTTGCTTTCTGATCTCCCCCATTGCTTCATATCCGTCCATTTCGGGCATCATTATATCCATCAAGACAAGATCGGTTTCAGGATTATCACTTAAGCGATCCAGTCCTTCCCTGCCATTTTTACCCACAATTACTTCCATCCCTTTTTCCTCAAGAATATTTGATACTGCAAAAACATTTCGCATATCATCATCTACAATGAGGACTTTTTTGTTTTTAAATACCGATTCCTTATCATGAACCATGCGGATCATCTTTTGTTTTTGTTCCGGAAGATCCTTTTCCACCCTATGCAAAAACAGGGTTGTTTCATTAAGAAGTCTTTCATAGGATTTCTCGCCTTTTATAATAATTGCTCCGGCCTGCCTTTGCAAAGCAACCTCATCTTCACGTGAAAATTCTTTGCCGGTATAGATAATAACCGGAATATCCTTTATGCTTTTATCGCTTTTAATCTTTTCTATAAGAGCTGGTCCGGAAAAATCCTTTAAATCAAGATCAAGTATGACACAATCGAATGCTCCTGTCCTTAATAATTCATAAGCTTTATCTCCGGCTTCGGCAATTTCTATACGGACATCTTTCCCATCAAGCAACTCTACGATATTCTTTCGTTCTATGCCATTATCTTCTACAATCAGAAGATGCCCCACCTTTTTTGTAATAATATTTTCTATCTTTCCAAAAGCAGAATCAATATCCTCTATAGACACTGGCTTGACAAGAAATCCTATTGCCCCCATTTTTTTTGCAATATGGCTTTTATCATCAGAAGCAGAGATGAAATGAACGGGTATATGCCGGGTTACAGCGTTTTCTTTTAATCTTTCCATCAGGCTTAAACCGTCCATCCCCGGCAAACCGATGTCTAAGATAATAGCATTCGGTTTATAATAATCCGCAAAATGCAGGCCTGTTTCACCGGAACCTGCAATTAATCCTTTGAAGCCTCTTTCACGGGCAAGATCCAGCAAAACTTCTGCAAATTTTGAATCATCTTCAATAATTAATATTGATTTATCTTCTGATGTAATCTTTATTCTATCATCTTTTATAGATTCCAGTTCTGTTTGTATGGGTTCGGTTTGTTGATTGGTTCTTCTTTTCTCTGCCTCATCGGCCGGGCTTATATCAGGTGACTTTATCGGAAAAGCCCTTACATCCGATTCTTTGGTTCTGTCCTTAGCTTCTTGTTTTTTGGGGTTTTCCGGAAGATATAGAGTAAACACCGTACCCTTTCCTTCCGTGCTTTCAAGCATAATTTCGCCTCCAAGCAGCGTTGCCATTTTTCTTGAAATAGTGAGCCCCAGACCTGTGCCTCCGTATTTTCTGGATGTGGTACCGTCTGCCTGTTGAAATGCTTCAAAAATTGATTGTTTCTTGTCTTCAGGAATTCCTATGCCTGTATCTGAAACAGAGAACGCAATGGTTTTTTTATTGTCAAGGCCCATTTGTGAAAGATCAACATCATTACCGGGACGGAAAATATCAAGAGTAACAGCTCCCTGTTCGGTAAACTTAAAAGAATTGGAAAGAAGATTTTTTGCAATCTGTTCAATCTTTTGCCTGTCGGTAATAAAACCGGGAGGAACCCCATCTTCCTTTTTTATTGTAAAAGTCAATCCTTTTTCCTCAGCAATTGCCATAAAGTATCGCTTTAAGGTGTCACTTAAATCCTCTATTTTCATATGCTCAAAAACACATTCCATCTTTCCGGATTCAACTTTAGCAAGGTCCAATGCCTCATTGATAAGTTTTAAGAGGTCTGCTCCGGCATCATGGATAGTTTGAACAAATTCAACGTTTTTCTGATCAAGATTCCCCTTCTTGTTTTCAGAAAGCAGTTTTGAGAGAATAAGAATACTGTTTAGCGGCGTTCTCAGCTCATGCGACATGTTTGATAGAAAATCCGATTTATATTTACTTGTAACCTCCAGATCTCTTGCCTTTAATTCAATCAGCCTTTTCGCTTCTTCCAACTCAACATTCTTCTTCCTGACATTTTCTTTTTGTGCTTCGAGCAACAGTGCGTTCTCTTCAAGATCAACATTCATCTCTTCCAAAGCTTTCTTCTGATCCTTCAATTTATCTTCAGATTCTGTTAAAGCCAGTGCCTGTTCCTCAAGTTCCTGATTTACCTGTTGGAGTTCCTCCTGCTGGACCTTCAGCTCGGAAGACTGCGCCTGGGTTTCTTCCAGAAGTTTACGGGTACGGATATAAGCTTCGCAGGCATAGATGGAAATCGCAATCCCATTGCCTGCCTGATCAAGAAAATCCTTCTGCATGTCGGTAAATTCCTGAAAAGAACCAATCTCTATTACCCCTTTAAGTTTATCTTCATAGAAAAAGGGTGCAAACAGGATGTTGCGGGGAGCGGATTCACCCAGGCCTGAATTTATTTTTATATAATCATCCGGAACATTATTTATGGTAATGCTTTTCTTTTCTATAGCAGCTTGCCCAACCAGACCTTCGCCGAATTTAAACTCATCGGGAATTTCTTTTCTTTTTTTATAGGCATAGCCGGCAGTTAACTGAAGCATATCTTTGTCTCGGACCAGATAGAGCGCACCGATTTTTGCATCCAGGCGGGTGCAAAGATAGTCGATAATTTTTTGGGATAGCTTGGCAAGATCCTGTTCGCCACGAATTCTCTCGCCCAATTCAGCCTTGCCGGCTTTTAACCAATTCTGTTCCTGTTCAAAGTGCTTGTTATCTTTTAATGCACGGGTCATATTATTAAAAGCAAGCGTTAGAATCCCTATTTCGTCACTTGATTTTGAAGCAATCTCTTCCTGAGTAAAATCACCGGCAGCAATTTTTTTAGCGCTTTTTGTTAACTCCATAAGAGGAGTTGTTATGGAACGCACTATTTTAATTCCGATAAAAGTATTTATGGCAACTAATATTCCGGCCAATACAAAAAAGATCCATAAAGAAGCCGAAACGATCCACGATGAAAAAGCACTGATTTCAGTAGTGTATTCAGTAAAAAGCGCTTTATTTTTCCTGTCAAGATTAAATATTTGCACTAACTGCCAATTTTTTCTCATATTGAATTCATCTGTTTTATAAAATTGTTCCGCTAACATTAGAATCTGTTGCATATTCTTCAAAGATTCTGATGAAGTATTAGCGATTTTTTTTCTCAGTTGAGTTTGAGGAATAAGAGTTGCCACTATCACCATAGCTTTGGCTTTGTTATAATTTAGTGTCTCAAAGCTTTCGGAAACTCTTCCGGCAATATCGTCTAAAGATGTTGTTTTTGTTGCTTTCACTAAATCCGTGATAGCCATTGTTCCGGCTATAGAGCTGTTAAGATGCTTTGTAAAGTCATTGTATGTTAAAACTGCCGTTTCATCCACCAGATCAGAAGGGTCATCCCTTTGTTTCAGTAAATATTCCCGAAACAACGAGATTGCATCAGAATATTGAATCTCAGTTTTGTGTTCGGCACTCATTATAGTTCCTACCATATTAATCAACACCATCAAAAAAGCCGAAACAGCAAAGAACAATACAAAAGCCGCAATAGTAGAGATGATAAACGCATAAATTTTTTTGCCGATGGAATCTTTTGTTGAAAATATCATAGCTTAAATCTCTCTTCATTAAAAAGTTTAAGGCAGGCATCAACAGCTGCCGTATCATAAAGGATACCTTTTTTTTCGGAAATTTCATCCAGTGCTATATCAATTCCTAACGCAGGGCGGTAAGGACGGTGTGAAGCTATGGCCTCCACCACATCAGCTACAGCAAGTATTCGTGACTCAAGAAGAGTGTTCTCCTCTTTAAGGCCCTGAGGATATCCTGAACCGTTTATTCTCTCGTGATGTTGATAAACGATTTGAGCCACAGGATAAGGGAAATCTATAGTTTCAAGTATTTTATAACCGGCTACAGCATGCATTTTTACAAGTTCAAATTCGATATTGTTCAGTTGTGATGGTTTGGTAAGAATTTCCGATGGAACATTCAGTTTGCCGATATCATGTATAATGCCAGCCATTCTCAGTCCCTTGATCTGCACTTCGGTTAGTTGCATCTCCTTTGCAATAGCTACAGCCAGACTTGTTGTCCTTTCCTGGTGGCCGGCTGTATACATATCCCGGTTTTCCACGATCATAGCCATTGCACGGACGGTATCTTCTACATTTTGTATCAGCCGTTCCTCCGCCTGTTTACGTTTGCTTATGTCGGAAAGAATACCCTCATAGTATAGCAAAACACCGTTTTCATCTCTTACGGCACGCGCATTTTCTGATACCCAGGCTTTAGTTTTATCTTTGCGATAGACAGGATATTCAAAATCCCTGACTTCACCATGGCTTTCCATAATACGACTAAACTTGGCATAATCATCAGGGTTAATATATATCTGAAGGCAAATATCCGTAATATTTGTCATCAGATCCTGGGGAGAATCGTAACCAAACACACGGGCAAGGGCGGGATTGGCAGAAATTATTTTCCCATCGGGCAAACGCTGATAGATTCCGTCAAGTATATTTTCAAAAATCGAACGGTATTTTTTCTCACCTTCACGTAACTGTATATAAAGTTGAGTTCTTTCCAGAATAGGGGAAATAATGCTGACAAGAATACCAAGCACATTCAACTGCCCCAACGTGAAATGGCGGTGGTTTTTTGTAATATTCACATTCAGCACACCGACTAGTTTGCCGCTTGACATCATTGGCATGGAAACAGAAGTTTGAATGTCGCTGCGCGGCATGAAGGGCGTAACACGCGGGTCATTAACTTCTCCCCGCAACACCAGGGGCTCCAGGTTGCGTGCCACCCAGCCGGCAATTCCTTGCTCCAAAGGTATCTGCACCCCGATTTTTTCCGTACTTCCATTACCGCGTACAATAGCAACATAAAGCGCTTTACCGTCTGCTGTTGGCAGCATGATGGAAACTTCATCTGCCAAACACTGCAAAAGAGCAGCATCGGCTACTCTATTCATAATTGAATCCAGATCGGAAGAAAAAGCTATAGCTTTTCCCAGTTCATGAATAGCAACAGTTTCACGCAATTGCATGTTTTCTGTTCGCAAACTGCGCATCTGCATAGCACGGGAAAGTATAGGAAGAAGATTCTTCAGCCTGAAAGGTTTCTGAATGTAGTCGAAAGCGCCCGTCTTCATTGCTTCAACAGCAGTTTGTATAGTTCCATATCCTGTCATTACAATGCAGACAAGATTAGGATCAATTTCAAGTCCTGCACGCAGAATATCTATTCCACTGACTCCCGGCATCATCAAATCGGTTATGAGCAGATCGAATTCCTGTTTTTTAAGAGATTCTAAAGCTTCTGCGCTTTTGCAAAAACCCACTGCTTCATAACCCTCTTCAATTAGCAATTTACAAAGAGGTTCCATCATTCCGATTTCGTCATCCAAGACCAAAACACGCCCTGCTTTACCATTTGATTTCTCAGTTGTCATATTTTCCATCGGCCAACCTCTTAAACAAAAAAGTTAAAACTCAAACCCCTTTTCATTAAAAGTCTTAAGACAGGCATCCACAACTGCCGGATCATAAAGAATACCTTTTTCCCCTGAGATTTCCTCAAGAGCTTTGCCAACTCCCAGAGCCGGACGGTAAGGGCGGTGGGATGCTATGGCTTCTACAACATCGGCAACACTCAATATCCGTGTTTCCATAAGAATATCCTCGCCTTTAAGGCCATTTGGATAGCCTGAACCATCCAACCTTTCGTGATGTTGTAAAATAATTTGTGCAACCGGCCAGGGGAATTCTATTTCTTTTAAAATATTATAACCGGCTTCCGGGTGAATCTTTATAAGCTGGTATTCAAGTTCATTTAATTTGGTTGGTTTGCTCAAAATATCGGCAGGAATCGACAACTTGCCTATATCATGTATTGATCCTGCCATGCCGATTCCCTCTATCTGCTGCATTGGTAAATTCATTTCTGAAGCAATTGCCTCCGCAAGTTTGGCCACACGCCTCTGATGCCCGGCTGTATAAGGATCGCGGGTTTCTATCGTTAATGCCATGGTTTGAATAATGCCTTTAGTGGCTTTTTGCAGCCTTTTAAGGCTTTCTTTAAGGCTTTCTTTAAATTTTTTGTCTTCATCTATATTGACAATCAGACCGCGTAAGCCGACAATTTTATTATCTTTGATTATCGAGCGGCTTGACGAACTTATCCATATTGTTTCCCCTGTTTTTTTAACAATCCTGTATTCACTCGGTTCAAGATGTTTTGACAGCCTTTTGTCAAACTGCTTCTCAATAAAGGGGAGATCATCCGGACAGATAAGCATAAATAATGAATGGCCGGTAATTTCTTCCTGACTATATCCTGTCAAAAAAAGCACAGAAGGACTGATATAGGTAACAATCCCTTTGGTATCTACCGTATAAATAATATTGGTGATGTTTTCGACAAGCTCCCGGTATTTTTCCTCGGATTCTTTCAATGCATTTTCACTTTGCTTTCGCTTTATTTTTAACTCCGATTCCTTCAAAGCTCTTTTAACTGCCTGTTCAAGCCTGTAAAGTCCTCCTTTATTCACATAATCAGTTGCGCCGCTTTTTAACGATTCAACGGCAATTTCCTCACCCATCGTACCGGTGACAAAAATGAACGGTACATCAGGACATCTTTTCAGAGCAATAGAAAGCGCAGACAGTCCGTCAAATGCAGGGAGTGTAAAATCTGCAAGAATCAGGTCCAAATTGTGGTTTTCTATTGCAGAAAGAAAGTCTTTTTCATTATCCACACGAATAATTTCATACTCAATTCCTGCAGCAGAAAGAGTTTCCTTTATCAGCTCAGTATCAAGCAAACTGTCTTCAAGATTCAGAATATGTAAATTTTGTTTCATAATAGTCTTTGGTTAAGCATCAATCTTACTTTCTCACACCGATCCCTGTTGACCCGGCAAACTAAAATATAAAGTAGCCCCCATATCCACGGCTCCTATAGCCCAGGTTCTTCCTCCATGCCGGTGTATTATCCTGCGAACATTTGCAAGCCCTATGCCAGTGCCTTCAAATTCCTCATCCCGGTGCAGACGCTGGAAAACGCCGAAAAGTTTATCTACATATTTCATATCAAAACCAGCGCCATTATCTTTAACATAAATACATATTTCATCATTAATATCGGGCATACTTCCGATTTCTATAATAGCCATGTTTCTTTCCCTGGTAAATTTTAAAGCATTCGATATAAGATTTACAAATACCTGCTTTAACATGGCAGGATCTCCGGTAACATCGGGGAGATTGCTGATTTTCCATTCGATATTTCTTGCTTTTGTTTCAATTTTAAAATCATTTATCACTTCGCTGACAAGGCTGCCGATATTTACATTCTTTTTCATCATTTCAGTGCGTCCCATGCGTGAAAAAGACAGAAGATCATCAATAAGCGCTCCCATCCTGGCTGCCGAATCCTTGATAATTTCCAGATAGTGCCTGCTTTTTTCATCAAGCGATTGATTTATGCGTTTATCAAGCAGTTGCGCAAAGCCTGTTATATGTTGCAGTGGTGATCTTAAATCATGAGAAACAGAATAACTGAAGGACTCAAGCTCCTTGATTACTTCCTCAAGCCGGGCAGTGCGCTCCTGCACACGTTTTTCCAGCCCGGCATTTAATTTCTGGATCTGCCTCTGGGATTCTTTCTGATCTTCTACAATACTTAACAGCACATGGCGTGATTCTTCGGCATCCTCAAGCAGTTTCTGTATTTCTTCATTGGCGGCAAGCATTTTTTCTTCTGCCAGCTTTTGCTTAGTTATATCCATTATATTGCCGAACACACGGGCTATCTTGCCTCCTTTGCGTTCGGCCTGCCCGGTTGTCCAGACCCATATCAATGTTCCATCCGCCTTTATTGAGCGTATGGTAAGATCATAGGATTCGCCATTTTCAAGAGCCCGGCGGAATGCTTCGTTAAGTATTCCCTGGTCTTCAGGTAAGTAAAACTTCGTTTCAAAGTCAGGGTTGCCCGGATCGTATTCTTTTGATACGCCGTGAATATTATAAACTTCATCACTCCATAACATAGTCCTGTTTTCTATATCATACTCCCATCCTCCGATATTGCTTATTTTCTGGGTTTCTTTAAGAAGACTTTCACTTTTCCGGAGGTTTTCCTCCGTTAGTTTTTGTGCAGTAATATCTCCGTGTATACCTATCATTTCTGTCGGGTGGCCCTCGCTGTCCCATTCAACAATCTTGCCTACAGAAAGAATCCATACCCATTCCCCGGATTTTGACCGCAATCTGAATTCAACTCTGAAAATCGGAACTTCTTCTTTAATGCATGCTTCATACATTTTCGAAACTTTTTGGATGTCGTCAGGATGGATTTTTTCAAAAAACTCGCCAACTGTTTCTAATATATCAAAAGAGCCTATACCCGTCATGGTATCGTATTCGGAATCGGTAGTTGCTTTGCCGGTTATTAAGTTTAAATTATAGACGCCAAAATCAGCACTTCTTAATGCCAGTTGCAGCCTATTTTTACTATCGCGCAAAGCCTTTTCCGCAGCTTTGCGTTCGGAAATATCGCTAATAAAGGCATAGTAGTATTCCGGCAGTCCTTTTTTATCACTTACAATATGAACTAATAATTCAACAGGAATAAGGGAGCCGTCTTTACGAATATATTCTTTTGTATAACGGATGGGTTTTTCTGAACTTCGTAACTTTTTAAGCACTGTTACTTCGGTTTCAAGCCATTCCGGATTTGTGAAATGGTAAGGTTGTTTTGTATTTTCGATCTCTTCCCTGCTGTAACCAATGAGGCTTGCAAAAGCATTGTTGAATAAACCAATGTGACCGTCAGGATATCTTACGCAAAAAGGCTGAGAAGATTTTTCAAGTAAATTTGCAAAAAAAGCAGCTTCCTGCCTGCTTTCATTAAGTGCTTCTGCTGTGATGCGTCGCTCCTGTTCGGATGCAAGCTGCTGCCTGAGAATCTGGTTATTTCGCCGTTTCAATACAAAACCTGCAGCAAATAAACAGGAAAAAAGCAGGGCAAGCACTATCGCACCATTTTTCCAGGCATGTCTGCGCACAATGGCATAGATTTCCTCCCGGTCGATCTTTGCTACCATGAACCAGTTTGTTCCCGGAATGCTTCGCACCTCTGCAAGCACCGGCACATTGCGGTAGTCAATTCCCTCTACAAGTCCTTTTTGCCCTGATATGGCAATAGCAGCAGGAAGATTTTTCTTAGTATCAAAAGGTATCCGCAAATTAAGGGCCGTGTTTTTCCGGTGACGAAGTTCATTTAAAAACAGGATATCATTGCCTTCGCGTTTCACAAGAAGAGTTTCGGCGCTGTATCTGGCAGAGGGCCATGTTTGAATCAGGGGATACAAGAGCTTGTAAGGATCGATCTGTATCATCCAGGTTCCTTTTGCCATACCGCCTGCACCCTGTTTGATTCCTACCGGAATATATATGCCGAGATGGATATATTGCCAGTCATCGTGCCCTCTATGCAAATCTATAGGCATAATAGTATCGGATTGCAAGGCAGCACTGAAATATTTGTTGTGCGAAATATTATCAACAGCTAAACCTTTTGGAACAGATAGCAGCGGAACTCCTTTTGAGTCAAAAAGAACCATCTGCCTGTATTCATGATATTTCTGCCGGTTTCCCATCCATTCAAGCAATTCCTGCCTAAGGGTAGTATCTTTTGAACCCGATAGCAGTTGCAGAGCTTTTTCCCGGATTATGAAATTGTTTGAAATAACGCCGGCATCTCTTAAAAAACTCTTATGCCAGCTTTCAATCTGACTGACTTTAAGATCGGCTACTGCAGAAATTTCTATTTGTGCCGCTTCTCTTGCTTCTGAAAACTGGCGTTTTATATCAAAATATCCTGGAATTACTACAGCAAGAACCAGAAACATAAAGACCACCGTAATCGCTTTCACAGACCAGCGGGGCGGTGAAAATTTTTGCTGTGCGGAAGTATTTTCTAAGGGTGTTTTCAGGTTCATGGTATCAGTTATCAGTTGACGGTTATCAGTTGACAGTTAACAATTATCAGGTTTTGGTAATGTATCATCTCTATCGGCATAGCATACCGGCCGGGAGGATTTATGTATAATTTCGGCGTAGAATTGCGCCTCTTTGTGACTTTGGGCAACGGCTTCTTCAGCGATTGTGAGCTTGTACTTTGATGTAAGAGCTTTTACAAGACTGAGGATAGAAGAAGCTTGGGGCAGTACAAAAATCTTTTCCGTTTGCATTTCCGGTTTCATAATGCCCTCCAAAAACCAAAGGTTAAACCAAGGTCGTTCCCGGCGCAGTATCCGTTGATGCTTTTTGAACTATATTATATTCTTTTTAACATTTATGCTCAATATGTCAAACAATTAATATAAGATACGATAATTTGCGGTGGAATAATATTTTTATTATTAGATATATCGGCATAGAAAGAATTGATAAAGTATTATGGTTGAAAGACAATAATCAATAATGTTTTTAACAATATGAAATAAAATAAAAATGCCAGGGTAACCGCATTTAGAAATAATGGTTATGTACAAACAACTTAAACCGTCATGCCGGACTTGATCCGGTATCCAGAACCCAATGTAATTACTGGATAGTGCTAATTTCACTGCGTGTCCTGACTTCGCAGGAATGACAAAAGGTGTTGATTCTGCTTTCTATTTTCTCAACAAACAGTAAATTAATCAAAACAGAGTGTATGAAAAATCCAAATGCGGTTACCCTGACAGATTCCCCCTTAAAAAAGGGGGATCAAGGGGGTTGTAATAAAATATTGTGCAACCCGAAATTGGAGGTTCTATCAAGAATGTAGGATACTGTATGATATGAAACGACTATGGGCATTGGAGTCTGCGAACTAAACAACCCCCTTGCCCCCTTTGTTAAGGGGGAATTGATGTTGATTTATCTACGTGGAGATCATGTGAATTCCAAATGCG
>JAHITX010000003.1 GCA_018817425.1 Pseudomonadota bacterium | reverse complement strand
CGAATTCGAAGCTATTTGTCGACTTGCCGTAAGCATGGAGTTAAGGCAAGTCAGGCGTTGGAGCTATTGTTTAAAGGCAAATTGCCCGACTTTCTTATGTGAACGGGAGTATATATTAAAATGACGCTGAATAATTACAATAATTTTAAAGGTTCCCTTGCCAGGAACATTCTGGAAGTCAAAAAACATGTGCATGATTATGTAAAAACGGATTCTGATATTGAGAGAAAATTTGCATCTGATCTTGAATGCGAAGAAGTTCTCGTTTATGCAAAACTACCCAGGGGTTTTAAAATTCCAACACCACTTGGAAATTATAACCCCGATTGGGCAATAGTTTTTAATACCGACAAGTTTAAGTATGTGTATTTCATTGCTGAAACCAAGGGAAGTATGGAAACGCTGCAACTGAAAGAGATCGAACAGAAAAAAATCAGTTATGCGAGGAAACATTTTGAAGCCCTGGGACATACGGATATTAAATATGATGTGATTGATTCTTACCAGTCATTGCGAGATATGATAATGAATTAAGAAATCAGCTTTCGTGGTTCTGGCTACGGATAAAAAATACTGGCAAGTTTGAAAATGAATGAAATTAAAAAAGCAAAGAAGTTGATAGATTCGGTTAAACCCAAACATTCCTTTGATGAAAGATATCCATATGAAAGATGAAAGTATCATCTAAATTGAAAAACCTTTGATAAGTCTGTAATAACAAAACTTAATACAGAATTTGATATTTCCAGATATTTTTAAAAACAAATAATCTCGGTCGGCAAAAAAAACTATTTAAGATTCGAAGGTTTTCGCAGGTCAAAGCATGAATTGGATCATTTCATTATGGTTATAATTGGGAAAAAGTGTATTCAAGAAAGCTTATGGGTGGGAACAATCAATAGAAATAGTTTTAAAGGGCCGAGGATTCGAGGGTTCAAGTGAAAGTAACGTATCAACTTATTAGCTTATCTCTTTTCCCTTGAACCCTTGGCGGCCCCTTGAATCCTTGAACCCTTTATTTATTCTTTCTCTTTATTTGCCTCTTCAATAACTTTTTCTGCAATCTGAGCCGGGACTTCGTCAAGATGAGAAAATTCCATGGCGTAAATACCGCGGCCTCCGGTCATTGATCTTAGGTCAGGCTCATAAGAAAGAAATTCAGACATCGGAACATTAGCGATAATTATTTGATTTTTACCGGCTGAGTCCATACCAAGAACTCTGCCTCTTCTGCTGTTTAGATTACCCATTATATCGCCCATGTATTCTTCAGGAGTTGTAATAGTAACTTTCATGATTGGTTCAAGGAGAACCGGCTTTGCTTCTAAAACAGCTTTTTTAAATGCGAGTGAGCCTGCAACTTTAAAAGCCATTTCCGATGAATCAACAGCATGAAATGATCCGTCATCTAAGGTTACCTTGAAATCAACACATGGAAATCCTGCGAGAACACCTCTTTGAGCAGACTCTATTATACCTTTTTCAACAGCAGGAATATATTGTTTAGGAATAGCCCCGCCTACAATTGAATCAACAAATTCAAAGCCACTGCCTTTTGGCAAAGGTTCCATCTGAATCCAGCAATCACCAAACTGGCCATGACCACCGGATTGTTTTTTATGCCTGCCCTGAACTCTGACTTTTTTCTTGATGGTTTCTTTATATGGAACTTTTGGGGTGTCAAGTTGGGTGTCAACATTGAATTTTCGTTTTAATTTTTCAACTACAACTTCAATATGAACCTGTCCTCTTCCTGAAAGAAGTATTTCCTTTGTTTCGGCATTTCGTTCCAGTTTTAAAGCAGTATCTTCTTCCAATATTTTTGATAATGAGATAAATATCTTATCTTCTTCTCCCTTAACTTTTGATCCAACTGCAAAAGAAATTAAACTTGGAAGAGGTTTGGCGCACTCAAATAGTATTTTATTGGATTCATCACATAATGTATCGCCTGTCGTAGTTTCTTTCAGTTTGGCAACAGTAATAATTTCTCCGGGACCGGCTTCAGTTATGGGTTTTTGCTCCTTTCCTGCAATAGCAAGAAGTTGGTTATATCGCTCCCTTGAAGACTTATTCATGTTGTAAAAATTTCCGCTTTCACCAAGTGTGCCTGACACTATTTTTATTATTGAAAGGCGTCCGGCATAGGGGTCAGCAACCGTTTTAAAAACAAATGCCGAAAAAGGAGCGGCAGGATCAGGTTTGCGTTCGATTTCATTGCCTTTTGAATCCACACCTTTTCTGGGGGCAGTTTCAGCAGGTGAGGGCATGCAAGTTGAAACCAAATCCAGAAGAAGATCTATTCCTATGCCCTTAATAGCTGAACCGCATACAACTGGTACAAATGTTTTTGATATCGTGCCTTGTTTTAAAGCTGATTTGATTTCATCATCAGAAATATCCGTTCCTTCAAGATATTTTTCAATAAGCGAGTCATCTGCTTCAGCAATGTTTTCAATAAGAGCTTCTTTCTCCTTGTTTGCATCTTCAAGCATATCCGCCGGTATGTCTCCGATTGTGACTTTACCATCCGAATCATATATATACGACTTCATTGATATCAGATCCACAACTCCTTTAAATTCGGATTCAGAGCCTATTGGCATTTGGAGTATTATCGGTTTCGGTTTAAAAATATCAGTGGCATCTTTGAATGTGCGAAAAAAATCCGCCCTTTCGCGGTCGAGCTTATTGATGAATATAATACGTGGAAGTCCAAATTGATCGGCATAATCCCATGCCATTTCTGTTTGCACTTTAACTCCGTCAACTGCATCAACAACTACAACAGCTCCGTCTACAGCTTGCATGCAGTTGATTGTATCTGTGAAAAAATTTTGATCCCCCGGAGTATCAATAAGTGAAATGATGTTCTTTTTCCAGTTAAGTGTATGAAATCCGCTACTGATGCTTATAAGCCTTTTCAATTCTTCAGGCTCAAAATCCATAGCGGTATTTCCGTCTTCCACACGGCAAAGCCGTTTGATAATACCTGTTTTAAATAATATAACTTCAGATAAAGATGTTTTTCCGGAACTACCATGCCCAACAAGAGCAATATTTCTTAATTTATCTAACTTTTCACTCATTTATACTCCTCTCTGCATCGTTTTTTAAATCAATTACATTTAATCTTATATCGTTATATTTATATTTAAAAAAAATCAAGCTCAAAAAATCGGTTATTAATATATTTATATCTCTGTTTTGTTGAGAAATTTCAAGTAAATTAAAAATTCCTTGTTACCTTTAGGACCGGTTATAGGTGATGGTATGATTCCAATTATATCGAATCCTGTGTTTAAAAAAAAATCTGACAGACTATTTTTAACTTCAGTATGCAATAAAGTATCTTTAACTACACCGCCTTTTCCAACTTTCCCTTTTCCAACCTCAAATTGCGGCTTAATTAAAGCAACAATAAAAGCATTGGGGGTTAAAAATTTAAGAATAGCAGGAACAACTGTTTTTAATGATATAAATGAAACATCTATGGTAACAAAATCAACAAGACAGCCAAGAATTTCCTGGTTCATATACCTTATATTGGTTCGTTCAATAGGAACTACCCTCTTGTCTTGTCTTAAAATCCATGCCAGTTGGCCATAACCAACATCAACTGCGAAAACTTTTTTTGCGCCATGCTTAAGCAAACAATCTGTAAAGCCTCCGGTTGATGCGCCAACATCAAGGCATGCTAATTCATTTACATTAATCTTAAATTCCTTAAAAGCTGCTTCAAGCTTAATTCCGCCTCTGCTTACGTACGGCATATCCGGTTCTTTAAGAGACAGAGTATCGGTCTCTGTGATCGTAAACCCAGGTTTATCCCGAATGTTCCCATTAACAAGTACTTTTCCTGCCATAATAAGGCTTCTTGCTCTTTGCCTGCTTTGCGCCAGTCCGCATTCATGCATGGCAATGTCAAGTCGTTTCTTGTTTTCAGACATTTTGAGTAATTCTTGCTATGAGTCTATTAATTTTAAAGCTGCATTTACTATCGCATCAGAATTAATCTTATATTTTGCTCTAAGCAGATCCTGAGGCCCATGATCAACAAAGATATCCGGTATCCCAAGGCGTTTGATTTTAAAATTGTAAAGACCAATGTCATTTAAAGATTCAAGCACGGCACTTCCGAATCCTCCCTGAAGGACATGTTCTTCAACGGTTATTACGCGGGGTATTTCTCTTATAAGTGAGCTGATTAATTCGATATCAAGCGGTTTTACAAAACGGCAGTTTACTACTGTTGCGTTAATTCCATGTTCAGATATTAATTTATCGTATGCTTTTAATGATTCGCAAACCGACTGGCCAATTGCAAGAATAAGAATGTCTTTTCCTTGTTTTAGTATTTCTCCTTTGCCAATCGTGAGTGGTTTAATATCTTGTTCCAGAGGAACACCAACACCTGTTCCTCTCGGATATCTGAATGCTATGGGACCGTCATGAGACAGAGCGGTTACAAGCATGCGGCGCAGCTCATTTTCATCTTTTGGTGCCATAACTACCATATTGGGAAGGCTCCTCAAATAAGAAATATCAAATAATCCATTGTGAGTAGCCCCGTCTTCACCAACTATGCCTGCCCTGTCTATGGCAAATATAACAGGAAGGGCTTCTATGCATACGTCATGTAAAATCTGGTCATAAGCTCTTTGCAGAAAAGTTGAATATATTGCAACGACTGGCCTGAAACCTTCAGTAGCTAACCCTGCTGAAAATGTTACTCCATGCTGTTCGGCGATTCCAACATCGAAAAACCGTTCGGGAAATAATTTATGAAATTCGGAAAGACCTGTTCCTTCTGGCATTGCAGCGGTAACCGCAATTATTTTGTCATTTTTACCGGCAAGCTCTACCATTGTTTTGCCGAATACTTCCGTATAGGTTAGAATGCCGTTTTTCGTACCATTGCTATCGCCGGTTTTAACCTTAAAACTTCCGATTCCGTGAAAATATATAGGGTTTTTTTCGGCAGGAAGGTATCCTTTGCCTTTGATTGTTGTGACATGTAGAAGTGCCGGTTCTCTAAGATGTTTAATATTATCAAGAATATCTATAAGATGATTTATATTATGCCCATTGATCGGACCGAAATAATCAAAATTAAAGGCCTCAAACAACATGCCGGGTGTGGCAAATGTTTTAAAGGATTCTTCCGAACGTTTTGCAAACTTATATAAATCATCTCCAACTTTTGGAAGAGATTTTAAAAATTCCCCGAATTCTTTTCTTAGATCCTGTAAATATTTTTTTGAAAATGTTCTGCTTAAAAAAGAGGATAGGGCACCTACATTTTTTGCGATGGACATGTCATTGTCGTTTAGAATAACAATAATATCTTTATTTTTATGAAGATACCCGGTTTGATTCAAGCCTTCATATGCAAGGCCTGCTGTCATAGAACCATCCCCGATAACAGCTATAACTTTATCACTCTCTTTCTTTAAAGATTTTGCGCAGGCAATGCCAAGACCTGCTGAAATTGAAGTACTGCTATGGCCTGTTGAAAATGAATCATACGGGCTTTCGCACATCCGCGTAAAGCCGCAAATACCTTCATGCTTACGCAGAGTATGAAAACTTTCCCGCCGTCCGGTAATAATCTTATGTGCATAAGACTGGTGCCCTACATCCCAGATGACTTTGTCATTGGGAACATCGAAAACATAATGAATGGCAATTGCCAGTTCAACAGCGCCTAAACTTGAAGCAAGATGTCCGCCATTTTTAGAAACAATATCAACTATTAAGCTTCGTATTTCCGAAGCAAGCTCCGGAAGATCAGATCGAGGGACTTTTTTTAAATCATCAGGTGAATTAATTGTGTTTAGTATGCTCAACTAAGATTGTCCTTAAAATTATCGTTTTCTTTCAATAATATATAATGCAATAGCTCTAAGAGGGTCTGATTTATTATCAAATAATGCAAGCGCATGCAAGGCTTCTTTTATCAGTTTTTTTGCATAATGCTCTGATTCTACAATACCAAGAAGGGAAGGGTAGGTGCTTTTTTTACGTGCTTTATCGGTTCCTACGGGTTTGCCGGTAATATTTGGATCACCATGTATATTAAGAAGATCATCCGCTATTTGAAAGGCTAATCCAATTTTTTCTGAATATACTTTTAACTGTTCGATTTGATCAAAACTTGCATTTGCCAATATTGCTCCTGCTTCAACAGATGCTGTAATAAGAGCTCCGGTTTTTAAAGAATGTAAATTTTCCAGCTCCAGCAAAGAGATCTGGCTATTTTCCGAAGCAATATCTCTCATCTGTCCTTCAATCATTCCCATATAACCTGCCGCAGTTGAAATGGAATGTATTATTTTTAACCATATTACGCTATCCGTATTATTTTGCAATTTAACTGATGATAGCACCTGAAATGCCAGTGTAAGCAAAGCATCACCTGCAAGGATAGCTGTAGCTTCATTAAAAGCAGCGTGGCATGTTGGTTTTCCTCTTCTTAATAAATCGTTATCAATAGCAGGAAGGTCATCATGTATTAAAGAATATGCGTGAATCATTTCAATAGCGCAGGCTGCGGGTAAAATATCTGATTGTTTACCGCCTACAGATTCGGCCGCAGCAATGCAAAGGATTGGCCTTATTCTTTTTCCTTCAGACAGTAAGGAATATTCCATAGCCCTTAATAATTGCCCGGATACATTAGATCCATTAATAATTTTAGTTAATTCATTTTTTATTATAATCGTTTTGTCTGCAAAGTATGATTTGAGGTCAAAATCATTATTTGTCATTCTGATACCTTTTCAGGTGAGAATTCCTTTTCGGTAATATTTCCATCCTGATCTTTTAAAAGTAGGGTAATCTTTTTTTCGGTTTCATCAAGCTTGGCAGAACAATATTTAGAAAGTTTGATTCCTTCTTCAAATTTTTTTATTGAGTCTTCCAGAGAAAGGTTTCCTGATTCAAGTTCGTTTACTATATTTTCGAGTTGATTCATTGCTGTTTCAAATGTCATCTTTGCCATTAATTTTCCTTTCAACACTGCATATTAATGAACCTTTATTAATTATTACTTCAAGGCGTTGTGCTATTCTTACATTATCCGAATCCAGTATAATATGCTTTTCCGGAATTGTTCTGGTGATACTGTATCCGCGCTTAAGAATAGCTTTGGGGTCCAAAACACTTAATTTTGCTGAAAGCTCATTTATCTTATACTTACTATAATTGATTCTATTAATCATTGATTTATGTATGTTATTTAAACTATTTTTAATGTTATCTTTATATATTAATACATATCGTGCTGGATTATTATTTTTTAATTTATCAATCTTCCATAAGGTGCGTTCTTTATGTTGATGTATAAAATTAACCTGGGCTCTTATCAAGCGTTTGGTAAAATCTTCATTTTTTAATATTAAATCATATAGTTTGTTTTTTGGGTCCTTGATCTGTTTTGTTATACTGTACAGATTGTGTCTGCTTTCATTTAATAACCGACCTATATTGGATTTTAAAGATATATATAATCTTTCGTTTTTAAGTAAAAGTTCATTTTTCAGAGGAACAGCAATTTCAGCAGCAGCTGAAGGTGTGGGGGCTCTTAAATCTGATACAAAATCCGATATTGTATAATCCGTTTCATGGCCTATGGCAGATATAATGGGAATATTTGATTCAAAAATAGCTCTTGCCACTGATTCTGAGTTAAAGGCATGCAATTCTTCCAAAGATCCTCCTCCGCGAGCAATTATTGCAACATCGGAATTACCATGATCATTTAATAATTTTATTGCAGAAACAATTTCAGCTTCTGAGGAGGCACCTTGAACGGAAACAGGAATTATTTTTATATTTACACTTGAATATCTTCGATTAATTATATTAATAATATCAAATAATACTGATCCTGAAGGTGAAGTTATGATATAGATATTTTCAGGAAGAAAAGGCAGCTTTTTTTTATATTTATCATCAAAAAGGCCTTCAGAAGACAGTTTTGTTTTAAGTTGTTCAAATGCTATTTGTAAAGATCCTATGCCTTTTGGCTCTAAGTATTCAAAAATAATCTGATAAGAGCCTTTTGCCTCATAAAGACCTAATCTTCCAAATCCTATTACTGACATGCCATTTTCAGGTGTGAATTTTAAATTCTTTTTCTGGCCTTTAAATATTATCGCATTAATGCGAGCTGATTCATCTTTTAAAGTAAAATATAAATGCCCGGAAAATGGAGTGCTTAAATTTGAAATCTCCCCATATACCCAAACAAGCGGATATTTTTCTTCAATCAATTTTTTTAATTCTGATGTTAATTGTGTTACAGAAAATATTTTTGTTTCCATATATTATATGATATCAAAAAGTAATGGATTAATACAGTTTTGTCCTTGAGAACAGCTCCTATTCATAACGTCTGATAATGTATATTATGTAAACTAAAATATATTATCAGAAATTGTGGCTCTAAAAAAGATCCATTTTGGATTTATTGAGATAATCACGAACTGCCGGAATAATATAAATCTCATCATACTCGTTCTTGTTAATAAATTCAGCGAGTATTTCAATTTTTTTATTTTTCGCAAGGTTTTTATCTAAAATAAAAAAATCTTTCCCTTTTATTTTACATACTCCACTTTTAATATTTATTCCTGATTTGCGCAAGTTCTGTTCTTTAACTGTAACATTGAGTTTTTCTATTATATTTAATAGCTCTTGAAATAATCGATCCGATTTCATAATATACATTTCCAGATTTGCTTGAAATATAAAGATATATGATTTATATTATCCCAATAAATAAAATTCTTTTATAATTATATCCAATTCATATAATTTTATATACACTATTTTTAAATATTTATGAAACAGTAAAATTAAAAGGAGGAAAATATGCAACAATCATATCCGCTAAAGAACACTCAGACTCAAATTCTTGTAAATGAGTTCATACGCAGTGTTTATAATTGGATGGGCATTGGTCTCGCTATTACTGGTGTTATTGCTTTTTATGTTTCAAATGATCCGGGAATCCAAAGCTTGATATTTGGCAATAAACTTATATTTTTCGGATTAATAATAGCTGAATTAGTAATGGTATTTACAATAAGTGCCAGAATAAACAAAATAAAAGCATCTACAGCAACATCAATGTTCATTATTTATGCGGCATTAAACGGAGCAACATTATCTGTAATATTTCTTATATATACAGCTTCCTCTATTACCTCAACATTTTTTATATGCGCTGCTACATTTATTGCGTGCAGTATTTATGGAATGACAACAAAACGTGATTTAACTTCAATGGGCGGATTCATGGCTATGGGATTGATAGGCATTATAATTGCCACTGTTGTAAATATATTTATAAAAAGCTCTGCCATGAATATGATTATAAGCTATATCGGAGTAATAGTATTTGTTGGATTAACTGCATATGATACGCAGAAATTAAAAAATATGGCAATGACACAGCCTTCAGGACTCGATGCAGGTGTTGTTAGAAAAGGAGCCATATTGGGTGCGCTTTCACTGTATTTGGATTTTATCAATCTTTTTCTTATGTTATTAAGAATATTAGGAGATAGAAGATAAAACATAATTTCAAGTTGTCTGCTGGCAAGATATGCAGATATTGCCAGCAGACATAACTTTTACAATTATCCTATGGTTTCTTTTACTTTATCAGCTAAAAATCTGCATAGTTTATCGGTTTCTTCTTGAGATGGCCCCTCAACCATTACCCTGCAAATTGGTTGTGTGCCCGAATACCTGATAAGTACCCTCCCCTTTTCTCCAAGAATTTCTTCAACATTTTTGATAGAATTTTGAATCTCCGGAATTATATTTATATCCGGTTTCTTTGATACATTGACATTTATTAAGACTTGAGGAAAAACTTTCATAATTTTTCCCAGCTCCGAAAGAGATTTTGATTCATCTTTCATCAATTCAAGCAATTTTAATGCAGTCAATGTTCCGTCTCCGGTAGTTTGATGATTTAAAAATATAATATGACCGGAGTCTTCTCCACCAAGTATTGAACCGGTTTTCATCATTTCATGCATTACATATCTATCTCCAACCTGAGACATAGTATGATTAATATTGTTTTCTTTAAATAAAGTCGCAAGACCTAAATTACTCATAACAGTACTTACAACATGATTATTTGATAACATACTATTATTCTTCAAGAATAAGGCAACAATTGCAAGTATTTTATCTCCTGATAATACATTGCCTTTTTCATCAACGGCTGTCAGGCGGTCACCATCACCATCAAATGCAATTCCAATATCGGCGTTAGCCTCTACGACCTTTTTTATAAGTGAATCAACATGTTCAGAACCACAATTATCGTTAATATTTTTCCCGTCCGGATTAACATTTAAAACTATAACATCAGCGCCAAAGTCAGAAAAAATGGCCGGTGCTATTTCATAAGTTGCTCCATTTGAACAATCCATTACCATTTTAATACCTTTTAGAGAAAAACCGAGAGGCATCGTATTTTTCAGAAACTCTATATAATTTTTTTGAGCATCTTTAAGTAAACTTACCAAACCTGCATTTTTAATCGGAATATTTTTGGACAATGAATCATTGTTTGTTATTAAATTTTCAATTTCTGTTTCTGTTTCATCAGAAAGCTTATAGCCGGACCCATTAAATATTTTAATACCATTATCATAATATGGATTATGAGAAGCCGAAACAACTATCCCGGCATTTGCTTTTAAAGAAGATGCCAGAAAAGCAACTGCAGGGGTTGGCACTATACCTGTAAGCAATACATCAACATCCATTGAGCAAATACCTGATGCCAAAGCATATTCAATCATATTTCCTGATATGCGTGTATCTCTTCCTATTATAATAAATGAATGCCTGTCTTTGTTTTTAAACTTTAAAGCAACTGCTTTTCCGATAACAACAGCCATTTCAGGAGTCATTGGATATTTGTTTGCAACACCTCTTATGCCATCAGTACCAAACAGTTTTTGCATATTTTTAATATTCCTTTTTTATATATTTTGTTAAGATTTGCTATTATCTCACAAATTGCTTCCGATTGTTAGAAATTTATATCTCTTTTTGATTTTTTATAGGCCCATAAGTACAGCATTGTTATTGCTTAATATATTAATATCGTATATATTGTTATTATTCAAAAATAATAATTTATAATGGGACTGCTTTGGAAATAAAAATATTATATTCGGTAATCATTTTGCTTCTTCTAATATTTTCAGGGTTGTTTTCCGGCTCTGAAACCGCACTTTTTTCTCTATCTTCGATTCAGCGCGAACGGCTCAAAAGAAATAACAACAAAAAATCATTAATTATACATAAGCTACTATCAAGGCCAAGAGCTCTTATTGTTACAATTTTAATTGGAAATGATATGGTCAATATAGCAGCTTCGGTAATTGCAACCTCACTTTTTGTATCGATTTCCTTAGAATACGGTGAGTGGATTGCGGTGGCCGTAATGGCACCGTTAACACTTATTTTTTCAGAAGTAATACCAAAAACGCTGGCAATTACCTATAATGAAAAGTTTGCACCATTTATCAGCATACCGCTTAATATATTTTCAAAAATAATCTTTCCAATAAAATTTATTTTATACAATATTTCTATTATACTTGCAAAAATAATAGGATTTAAAAAACAGCATGTTTCAACAGCCATTATGGAAGATGAATTCAGAGCTTTAGTTGATCAAAGTCATGAAAGTGGTGAAATTAATAAAGCAGAACGCGATCTTATTCATAATGTTTTTGAGTTTAGTGATACTCATGCTTTTGAAGTTATGACACCTCTTAATAAAATTTATTCTTTGTCTCAGGACATTACAATTGAAAAAGCTATAAAAACTATTCAAAAAAACAAGTATTTAAGGATACCTATATATAATAATCGTCCTGAAAATATTGTTGGAATTCTTTATATAAAAGATCTTTTAAAAATTAACTCATTAAAACAAAACGGAAAGATAAAGATAACTCAAAAAATTTATAGAAAACCTTTTTTTGTTTCTGAAAACATAAAAATTGACGAGCTGTTTCATATATTAAAGAAAAAACGGATACACATTGCCATATGCATAAATAAACAAAATAAAGTCACCGGCCTTGTAACAATGGAAGATCTTCTTGAGGAATTATTCGGAGAAATTTATGACGAATATGACGGGGAGTTAAATTGAGTGTTATAGTTATTAATATTTGTGTTTTAAGCCTGTGTATTCTGATTCAGGGATTTTTTTCCGGATCTGAAATGGTTATTTTATCTTCAAATAAAACAAAGATAAGGCAGTTGGCAAGAAGGGGTAATAAAGGGGCGGCCCGTTTTCTTGAATTAATCGAAAGACTTGATTGGTCTCTTGCAATAACAAGTACCGGCACCAATTTATTTGTTATCATCTCTTCTGTTTTTACTGCTGTTTGGTTTGACAATATATTTCAGAAAAACAGCGAGTTTTGGTCCATTATTATTATAACTCCATTTTTATTAATTTTGGGTGAAATCCTGCCCAGAACAATTTTTCAGCAAAAAGCTGATGAATTGGCTTTAAAAATTGCACTTCCTTTTAAATATGTTTCCCGCATTATCTTTCCTGTTACATACGTTGTCTTTTACACCAGTAAATTTTTTTACAGTTTAATACAAAAAGATGCTGCCGGACAAAATATTTTCATTTCTAAAAAAGAACTGGAGCTTGCTCTTTCTGTCGAGGGAGAAGAAAGCGACTTAGAAACCGGAGAAAAAAAACTCATAAGAAGAGCGTTCCATCTTTTTGAATCAAATGTATCTGATGTTATGGTTCCTCTTGTAAATATCACTGCCATTTCATCCAAGGCTAGTGTAGAAAAAGCAATAGATGCTATTAATAAAACGGGTTATTCAAGGCTTCCTGTTTATAAAAGCAGAATTGATAATCTGATAGGCATCATTCATCCCATTGATTTAATTACTGTTAACAATTACAATAATATTATAGGTCCTTTTGTTCGTGAAGTCCCTTACGTTCCTGAATCAATGAAAGCTCATGATCTTTTAACATTGTTGCAGAAAACAAGAAACTCAATCGCTATAGTGCTTGATGAATATGGTGGAACTGTAGGAATAATCACAATAGAGGATGTACTCGAAGAAGTTGTAGGTGAAATTAAGGATGAATATGATGATGATACTAAGCAATATATTAAAATCGGGTTAAATAAGTTTGTTGTAAATGCCAGAATGGAAATTGAACATGTAAATGAATTAATGAATTTAAATATTCCTAAAGAAGATTATGAAACTCTAGGAGGTTTTTTGCTCAAACTCATGGGGAAAATTCCAAAACATGGGGAAATTATAATTCATGAAAATATGCAATTTACTATCCGATCCTCAAGCAAAAAATCTATTCATTCTATTATTGTTGAAATAATTGATAAAATCCATAATAGTCCGGAAAACTCAAACTAACCATCAAATAGCTGCCTGAAAATCGAATCATTATAATATAATCAGTTTTTATTTTTTACCCTTTCAACATATTGACCTGTACGGGTATCAATGCGTATATATTCTCCTTCATCAATGAAGGGGGGAACCTGAAGAACATATCCTGTTTCTAGTGTTGCAGGCTTGGTGCTTCCGGCTGCCGTATCACCTTTTGCCCATGGATCGGCTTTAATTATTTGAAGATTTAAAAAATTTGGAAGAGAAAGTTCGATTGCTTTTTCTCCAAAAAACAATACATTACATACTGTATTTTCTTTTAAGAGATTTATGGCATCGCCAATTTGTTCAGAACTAAGAAATTCCTGAGAATAAGTTGAGGTATTCATAAAACAATAACCGCTGCTGTCAGAATATAAATATTCCATTTCTTGCTCTTCAAGCTGTGCTTCATTAAATTTTTCTCCGGATCTGTATGTGCGGTCAAATTGCGAACCGTTAATCATATTTTTTAATTTACATTTGTAAAGAGCCTGCCCTTTTCCGGGCTTTACAAATTCAAATTGCACAATAACATACGGATCGCCATCTATTTCAATCTTAAGACCTTTTTTCAGATCACTGCTATCATACATCTTATTTTCTTATCCTCCATTTTTGTTTAAATGTTTTTCAGCTTTTTTAGCCTCTTTGACAAAACGTTTTACTTTTGTCAGATCTTTTTTAAATCTAACAGGTTTACCGTAAATATCACAAGCATTTGTTTGTGTGCAACTGTCAACTCCAGCAGGTTTTACATTAATTATTCCATCAAAAACATTGTCAGGCGAAAGCCCACCTGCCAATATCACAGGAATAGTAACCGAATCAACAAGAATTCTTGCCTCATCCCAATCACAAGTCAGGCCGGTAATTCCTACAAATCCGTTTACTGGCTGTGCATCAGAAGCTGAATTTGAATCATTTGTTATAATTGTATCAGTTAAAAATATATCGCTGACATGTTGAAATTTTTTTGCATAAAAAACAGGAGAAATGAATTTGTCAACTCCGGGTGGAGAAATGGGGATTGAGCGCATTATTTTAATTTCAGGAAATTTAATTTTTATAGTTTCCTGTAAGTTTATAAGCATATTTAAAAAACCATCGTCCTTTTCCGGGTAGAAGCATCGGTTACCCGACGCTCCCCCCACAGACCCGGACTTGAAGTTTTCCCTCATCCGGTTCCTCGGTTCAGATTCTTTTTACCGAATCGTCAACCAGACAGGCGACACCCCGTCCGGCGTATAACTTTG
>JAHITX010000002.1 GCA_018817425.1 Pseudomonadota bacterium | reverse complement strand
TATGGTTTATTGGGCGACACTTCCCAAGAGAGAGACAGCAGCTTGAATAAGCAGCTTACCCACTTAAAAAACAATTTTTGCTGTTCATACAATCCCGACCACCGCTAACGAAGCAAATGATATCGTTTATTTGGAAACGTTAAGCATAGCCGGCAGAAGTGGTAATTTCAAAAAGATAACCAGACAGCAAATGGTGACAGGTCTACATTAGACCTTTAGTTACTTTTTCTTTTAAAGGGATTATATAAAGACACCGGGCTTGTTCAACCACCGGATAAGATTGTGGCCCCGCAAATCTATCCTTATTCCTTATGTTCGCTTGCATTAGTTAATTACGATTCAGTAATTTAGCGGCAATCTCCTCTGCCTCTTCAATAGATGTTGCTTCAAAAGGCTCTTCAAGGAAATGCTTAACATTTGGAGATGTGGGTGCTTCTTGAATAAAAGTATTACCCTGATACCACTCTTTTACTTGTAGTTGACCGTGCTTATGGATATATGCCCAATATCGCCCTGTTTGTTTTTGCTGTTTTGCTGCTACCGCTGTTTTATTCGATGGATACTGCCCGAGAGCATAATCAATGGTTGTATTGAATTTATCAGCGACTGGACTTTCATGCAATAAATGCAGTGCTTGTAGGGCAGTATCGTTTTTAATACTACCCAAAGAACGAATGGCACATTTGCGTGTTTCTACGGATTCATTATTATTTTGTACAGTTCTTACCAAACTGTTAACCCCCTCTTGTCCTACGGCAGACCCTACCATACCCAAACCCACGGAAGCCATTTTACGGACTGCTCCATTTTCATCACCTAATCCATTAATCAAATGAGGGATAACATCATTCTTTTTTGATTTGGCCAAGGCCCAGAGAGCATTCGAATAAACCAATGGTGTATCTCTAAGTGCTTCCAACAACACTTTACAACAGTCGTCGATAATTTTTTTATCATAGTTTTCTTCATATTGATCAAATTGACGTTTTCGATCTTCTATTATACTTCCCAGTGAACTGGCAGCATTACTCCTGACTTCTTCATCTCTATCATTTTTTAAAGCTATAACCAAAGCGTCTATAACTGACAGGTTTTGCAAATTCCATCCTATTACTTTTGCGGCAACAATACGTAATTGCTTTTCACCGTTATTAAGTATCTCAATCAGTGGCTCAACTTGCCTCATGTGTCCAAGAGCGTAGACAGTGGCCTCTCGTACATTAAAATCAGAATCCACCAAAGTTTGTACTAATGCTGTAGATGCCTCGTCTTTTAAAGGACTTTTATTATATCCCTCAAATATCTGACCGATCGTAAAAGCGGCATCTGATCTGATAAACGCTTCTTTATAGGATAGTGCTTTGAGCAGCCCCTTTATATTGTGGCTTTTTCGAAGCTTTTCAATATTTGGTTTTAAAAAAATCATGATGCATCTCCTCATGAAATAATGCCCGGAATTTGGCTGCTATGTGAGTATGTACTAATTTGAGGTTTTTTCTGCCGCGTAGCGGCTCATTCAACGATTTAAGCACCGGCCCGGCTTTTGGGGTCCTGTTGGTTTTCATGTTGTGGCAGAAAAAAATCTGCTTAAAAATCCACCATTGATTTGTACAAGACGATTACATCTATTGGCAAGAAACTGATAAAAAAATCTTCGATGTCTCACCAGCATTTCCGGTGAACCCTTTGTTATGCCGCTTTTTGAATTTCTTTTGATTCGTATTCAGGAAACATAATTATAGCAGGATGTACATTAAATGCAGTGGCGAGTTGCAAGGCCCTTTTTTTTCCTATTTCTAATTTATCATTTTCAAGCATACTGATATTTTTTGCATTGATAGAGCAATATTTTGATAATTCCTCTTGAGTCCATCCTTTTAGTTCACGCAACATTTTAATTACTTCTCCGGTAGTTAAGATCGTATGCTGTTTTGCCGGCATATAGTCCGTTTTTTTAATTTTCATTATTTTAACCCCCTAATATTTATGTGGTGTTATATCAATGATATAAACCGATACTATCTCTTTTTCGATAGAATAAATAACACGATATTGAATATTAAGCCGTGATGATCGTTGTCCTTCAAACTCTCCTTTTAATTTTTCGTCATGAAAACCAGGAAATTCACGTAATATATCTGGCCCATGTCGAAAAACAATATCTTTCCAAAGTTCGTATTTTTTCACGACCTGCAACGGTAATTTTGCAATAATCTTATTTAAATTGTGATGTTCTCGTATGCGCCACATTATTAAATTTAATAACTTATTAAATATGATAAGTCAAGGTATTTTCGAGACATAAACATTAGCCGAAGGCAAGGGCATCTTCGTTATGAGTTGTCTAATGGTGAAGCGAATCGGAAGGTGAGCCGAAAGTAAAAGCGACTGGAAGGAGCGGCCAATCCTAAGTGCAAAGCTATGAGACAATACTGTCCCGGACTTGATCCGGGAAATAAAAACAGCTTTTCTATTGCAGTAGTAAATATATTGATGAACTGCGGTGAAAGAAAACAAGAAAAGTCAGTTTTTATCTCGGATATTGTCAATAACATATAAAATATTAAGCCATTATTCACTATTCAAGATGTGAAAGCTATTCCCCTTTTTTCTTGATGAATTATTGTTTTTTAAATATCATATTTGCTGTAAACCATAAAACATATGCAACAAATCCTTATCAAAAAGCAGAAGGGGGTTAAATCATGTCTAAAAAGAAAAACAAAAAAATAACAATATCCCCGGAATTTTGCACAGGTTGTCTTCGATGCAGCCTGGCCTGCTCTTTTTTTACATCCACTGAAAAGGCCTTTAATATATCAAAATCAAAAATCATGGTTGTGCCATTTTACAATATGGAAAGTTTTGAGATAACGCTTAAAAATGATTGTGATTTATGTGGAATATGTGTGCAATACTGTGAATTTGACGCACTTGTTATCGAAAAGTTAGCAGACGGATTTAATCAGATGCCTGAAAAAGTCTGATCTTACTCAAAATCAACATAAGTAGAGAGACCTTTGAAGAAGGAGAAGTTATCCGAATATCAAGCATCGAATAGGAGTAGGCAATGGATAAAATGAACGCTTACGCAGGCAACATCCTAAAAGTTGATTTAAGCACTGGCAGTATCAGCAAAATACCCCTTAATGAAGAATTAATTTATAAGTTTCTTGGTGGTGCCGGAATCAATGCTCGCCTGGCTTATGACTATATTGAACCGAATGTCGAGCCTTTATCGCCTGAAAATGCTCTTATACTAGGTGTAGGGCCTCTGGTTGGGACACTGACTCCTGGTGCAGGCAAATCCAATATTACCGGTAAATCACCTTCTTCCCGGTTTCTCGGCTCATCAGGCAGCGGGCACATGGGAATGCTGAAGTTTGCAGGTTATGACCATGTTATTATCACCGGCAAGGCAGATAGGCCCGTGTATTTGAAGATAGGGGATGAAGTTGAGATTCGTGAAGCTGGTCACATATGGGGCAAAGATACCTGGGAAACAACCGATGCTGTATGGGATGAACTGGGAAGGCTGTACACAGTATTGAGCATTGGGCCTGCCGGAGAAAATCTTGTAAGGGATGCAAGTATAATTGCCAATAAATACTCGGCATTTGCGCGAACAGGGATGGGAGCGGTGATGGGCTCAAAAAATCTAAAGGCTATTGCTACCTTTGGAAGTCAGGGTATTAGTGTGGCGGACCCTAAGAAATTTATTAAGATAGTAAACAAATTATGCAAAGAAATCCCAAAACTGCAGAATGAAAACTTCCGTAAATACGGCAAGGGCCTGGCTCATTTAGAAGGTGTGGTCAATACGGGCGGACTTGCTTACCGGAACTTTCGCAATACCGCCGGGCCGGAGTTGCTGAAAGACTACGATATTGATAAGCTACTGGATCAAATCTACCGGAGTAGGCGAAGTTGCTTTTCATGCCCTGTTGGATGCAAACATTATATGGCCGGAAAAAAAGGCGGTGAGCTTGACGGGCTGGCATTGCCAATATCTTGCGGATTGAATCCGATTATAACGGCTATCAATTGCGGTGTTACAGGATGGCCCCAAGCACTCCGGTTTGCCGAAATGAGCAACCGGCTTGGAATGGATCAGATTTCCATTTCAGGCATAGTAGCTATGGCTATTGAACTTTATGAGAAAGAAATTATTACAAAAGCTGATACTGGCGGATTGGCCCTTGATTGGGATGCTGCAACCCTTCACAGGCTGGTGCGAGATATTGCTTACAGGAGAGGTATCGGAGATGTTTTGGCAAATGGTCTTGTAGAGGCATCCCGGCAGATCGGTCGTGGGGCCGAATATTATGCTATTCACTTCAAGGGAATAGGCGGCATAGAGTCGCGTATCTTTTTATCCGCCTTTCTTCTTGGTGCATTGACCAATGCAACCGGTCACTTCTCAAACATAATGTTTTTCAAGACATCAGGAGATGAACTGGTCCGATACTGC